>JBGQCZ010000146.1:0-9581 GCA_041495645.1 Gemmataceae bacterium
CTGCCGACCGACGCGGCGACCGGGGTGATGTACAAGGCGATGGCCTTGAAAGTGAATCCGGAGACGGTCGTGGGCGGGTTGGTCCTGCCCGGCTCCCGCGTCGACGTGGTCAACGTCGAGCGGCTCACCAATGGCAAGACGGCCGCCACCATGATCCTGCAAAACGTGCTGATCGTGGGCGTGGACGTGAACGTGGTTCGCAACGACGATCAAAGCTTCATCAAGAACGCCCAGACCGTGACCATGGCTGTGAAGCAACAGGAGGGGTTGATTCTGGCGCTGGCTCAGGAACGCGGCCATGTGTTCTTGATGCTCCGCGATCCGACCGACACCAAAGTCAACAAGAACCTGAAGTCGATCGTGGATTACATGCAGAAGAACCAGGATGAGAACGCACCGGAGAGCGGATCGGGCGCGGTCGAAATGACCAAGATTCCGGTGGCGAAGAAGACGGTCCCGGCCGGCACCAAGATCGAAAACCCGGCCGATTACTTCGACGAAGAAGAATGGCCGTCGAGCAAAGTGCCCGACAATTTCGTGACCAAGATGGATGAACTGAGGGGCAGAACGGTGACCAAGGATTTGCTGCCGAAGCTGCCCGCGACGAAGGAAGCGTTTGAAGGCGATGCGCCCAAGACGGGCATCGGCAGTACGGGTCCGAAGGACCCGAAGCGGCATACCATCACGTTCCAAGTTGGCGGCAGTACTCCGTACTACGCCCACTTCCGCGATGGCAAGCTGGAAGATGGTTCGGTGACTCCGCCGGTCGGTCCGACGCCGCCCTCGACGGACATCAAACCGCAGGACAAACCGAACGATAAGCCCGATCAGGGCCAGTGACCGATAGACGATTGACAATCCCTCCGCCGGGCGCGGCATGCCGGGCCCGGCGGATCCAAACTTTCGAGAGAGGTGAAAGGATGCACCCAACGAATCGCGGCCGCCGACTTCAGGTCGGGGTTCTGGTGCTGATGGGCCTGGCGATCGGCGGCACGGCCTTGACCGGCCAGGAACCGACGCTTCCACCCCGACCAGTCGAAGGTGAGCCGATGCGAACCGCGACCGGGGCGGTCATCGTGCCCATCGGCGTGTCGCAAAACTTGCCGATGGCGAGCAGGAAACCGATCGCCTCGGTTCAACTGGACAAGGACGGCATCGTGCGAGCCGCTCCCAACGCCGTCGATCGATCGATGATCGTTCTGACGGGCATCTCGGCGGGCACCGTCCGGATCACGTTGACCGATTCCGACGGCAAGAAAGAGACGTACGACATCATCGTTCAGCTCGATGTTACGTACGTGAAGAAAATCCTCGCCGATGCAGTGCCGACGGCGAACATCGATATCAAACCGGTGCTCAATCGCACCATCATCCTGACGGGCTGGGTGGCCAAGGCAGAGGACGTAGACACGATCATGAAAGTGGCCAACGCGGTATTGGGACAGGGCGCCAGCGTGATCAACGCCATGCAGGTAGGCGGCGTGCGTCAGGTCCAACTGGACGTGACGATCGCCCAAGTGAACCGCTCGGAATTCCGCCGTCGCGGTTTCAACTTCGCATTCGCGGCAGGCGGCTTCGGGTTCGCTAGCGTCCTCGGCGGACTGGTCGACGGGGGTGCCGGCGGTAGCGGCGGAACCGGCACCGGTGTCGGTGGACTCACCGCCGTTCTGCCGATCGGGTCTAACATCGTGTTTGGGACAGGTAATTTCAAGGGACTTTTGGAAATCCTTCGTGAAGAGGCATTGGCCAAGCTGTTGGCGGAACCGAAACTGATCACGCTTAGCGGCCGGCCGGCACATTTCATGTCCGGCGGCCAGAAAGCCGTCCTCAGCGCCTCTTCCGGTATTACCGGTCCGGGCGTGGAATTCAAAGACATCGGCACCGAAGTGGACTTTCTGCCGATCGTGCTGGGCAACGGCCGCATCTACCTGGAAGTGCATCCTCGAGTGCGGACGGTGAACCCTGTCAACGGGCTCATCTTCCAGGGTACGCAGGTCGACGGCTTCGACGAACAGTCGGTGCGGACCGCCCTCGAGTTGGAGCCGGGCCAGACCATGGCAATCGGCGGCTTGATCCAGACGCAAACCACGTCGTCGACCAACAAGGTGCCCGTTCTGGGCGACTTGCCGTACGTCGGCGCGGCTTTTAGCCGGGTTATTTACAAAGACCAAGAAACCGAACTCGTGATCCTGGTGACGCCGTTCCTGGTTGATGGCCAGGACTGCCGGCAAGCCCCGAAACGGCTGCCTGGCCGCGAGACCCGCAAGCCCGACGATTATGAGCTATTCTTGGAAGGCCTTATGGAAGCCCCGCGCGGCAAGCGGGAGGTGTTTGAGAACCAGAAGTATAAGGCGGCCTACAAGAATGACCCGTCGTACAACCAGTTCCCGTGTGCCGATCCGTTGCCCCCCCAGCCGCGCGGCAGCCGCCGCGGCGGCGGAAACTGTGGGCCGAACGGGAACTGCCAGCCGGCCGGCGGAGCTTACCAGCCGGCGGGCACGACCTTCGCTCCTTCGGGATTGCCCCGTGAGGTGCAAGGCCGCACGACCGACGTGATTCCGCCCGGCGCGTCGTCCTCGCTGTTGCCAGGAGCCGCGCTACCGGGACCGACGATCGGGTCAAGCAATGGACGCACGACCGTGGAGTCCTTGCCGCAACCCAGATCGGGGAGACAGCGTGCCCCGATGATTCCTCAGCCTCAGCTCGACGACGAGCCGAAGTGAGGAATGACTCAGAAGTCAACGTAACGCGGACACTCTTGTCCGCTCGATCGGGCGGACCGGAGTGTCCGCGTTACGTTGACCTCTGAATTGCACCCTGGACGAACAGCTTTGACATTCGGTGGTGGACATGCTTCGTATCGCCATAGTTGATCCGTCGGACTTCACCCGGGATTCGCTTCGGAGCCTCCTGCTCGGCGTTGATTTCGTTTGGCTGGAATCCGAATGCTCCCGGTATGAGTTCTTCGCGGACGTCATCAACCACTCGGTCCCGGACCTGGCCATCGTGGTTCTCGATTCGGATCGAAACCGCGGCTTGAACACGGTCAGTCAGCTCGTCTCCCTGTATCCAAACCTGCCGATTCTCACCATCAGTTCCGATCACCAGTCGCTGCTGCAATCGCTGCAACGGGGAGCGAAATACTTCCTCACGCAACCGGTGGCCCTGGAAGAGCTGATGGGCACGCTGCGCCGCGTGCAGCAAGATTCGGGAATCGCCAGCCACCAGGGCGGGCAACAACCTTCCTTCGAGCAGTCGCAGGTCATTTCGGTTTTGGGCTCGCGCGGCGGGGTTGGCTGCACGAGCCTGGCCGTAAACCTCGCCTGCACGTTGGCCGCCGACCCGAATCACAGCGTGGTGCTGATCGATCTCGACCTCGCCTTGGGCGACGCCGACATCGCCTTGGACCTGATGCCCGACCACACGCTTGCCGACCTGGCATTGAACATCGAACGCCTGGACATGAATTTCATGAAACGGAGCATGGTCAAGCACGAAGCGACCGGCGTGCACATGCTTGCCCATCCGTTGCAGATTTCCGATATCGGCGTGATCCACGAAGACCATCTGACTCGAATCACCAACTTGCTCCGAATCAGCCACACCCACTTGGTCCTCGATCTCAGCAAGTCGCTTTTGCCGACCGACATGGCGGGTCTGCGGCTTTCCGACCACGTGTTGTTGGTCGCGCAGCTCGAGCTGGCCAGCCTTCGGAATGTTGTCCGTCTCATGATGGCCATGTCGATCGACGACGCGCTCAGCGAGCGCGTTCGCGTGGTGATGAATCGCGTGGGGTCCGACTTCGCCGAGGCCGACATCAGCCTGAAAAAGGCCGAGGAAACGATCGGCAAGCCGATTTTCTGGCAGATCCCCAACGACGCCAAGCCGATGATCGGCTCGCGCGTGGCGGGGTTGCCGCTCGTGCAGTTCGCGCCCAAGTCGCGTTCGAACCTGGCGATCATGGGCCTGGCCGACGCGTTGTGCGGCAAGGTGGCCGTCGCGCCCGTGGCGCCGCAAAAGTCCTCCGGTTTCTTTGGCCGCATGGTGGGGAGATAAGTGCTAAGTACCGAGTGCCGGGCCCAGGGCACCCAGCGTGATTGACACACAGGAGAGATGCTTCCATGACACGATTACAACAAGGCTTGTCCCGGCTGGGCAGCAGCAACCACGGTTCGCGGCTCGGTTTGTCGTCCTCCAACTCCTCCAGCCACGGTGGCGCCAATTCGAGCAAGAGCTTCGAAGACCTCAAGAGGCACATTCACGCCAAACTGGTCGAAAAGCTCGATTTCACGCGCGTCAAGGACCTGGCGAGCGATGCGCTGCGACGCGATATCCGGCGCGTCGTCGAGCACTTGTGCGATACGGAAAACCCGCTGCTCAACCGCATGGAGCGCGAACGGCTCATTGACGAGATTCTCGACGAGACGCTCGGCTTCGGCCCGCTCGAAGCCCTGCTCAAGGACCCGACGATCAGCGATATTTTGGTAAACGGGCCAAAATGCGTATACGTCGAGCGCCGCGGCAAGCTGGAGAAGAGCGACGTCCTCTTCCGCGACAACGACCATCTCATGCAGATCATCGACCGCATCGTTTCGAAGGTCGGCCGGCGCGTCGACGAAACCTCGCCGATGGTGGACGCACGCTTGCCCGACGGCTCCCGCGTCAATGCCATCATTCCGCCGATCGCTCTCGACGGTTGCTCGCTTTCCATTCGCCGCTTCGGCTCCAACCCGTTGAAGCTCGAAGACCTGCTCAACTACAAAGCGTTCACGCCCGAAATGGCGATGCTCATGGAAGCATCGATCAAGGCCCGGCTCAATACGGTGATTTCCGGCGGCACCGGTTCCGGCAAAACCACG
The DNA here is from genome assembly GCA_041495645.1 of Gemmataceae bacterium. Taxonomy (GTDB): domain Bacteria; phylum Planctomycetota; class Planctomycetia; order Gemmatales; family Gemmataceae; genus JBGQCZ01. The sequence goes on from JBGQCZ010000146.1 coordinate 4,860, forward strand.
CTCCTCAACACGCTGTCGAGCTTCATCCCGAACGACGAACGCGTAATTACCATCGAGGACGCGGCGGAATTGCAACTGCAGCAAGAGCACGTGGTGCGGTTGGAAACGCGACCGCCGAACATCGAAGGCAAAGGCGCGGTAACCACCCGCGACCTGGTCCGCAATGCCCTGCGTATGCGTCCTGAGCGCATCATCATCGGCGAGTGCCGCGGCGGCGAAACGCTCGACATGCTTCAGGCCATGAACACCGGTCACGCCGGCTCCATGACCACGTTGCACGCCAATGCCGTTCGCGACGGGTTGGCGCGTCTCGAAACGATGGTGATGATGGCCGGGTTCGAATTGCCCATGAAGGCCATGCGAACCCAGATCGCCAGCGCGGTGGACATGATCATCCAGGTCAATCGCTTGCAGGGCGGCCCGCGCCGGATCATCTCCATTACGGAAGTGATGAACATGGAGCAGGACGTGATCATCATGCAGGAAATCTTCCGCTATAAGCAGTTGGGCATCGACCAGAATGGCCGGGCTTACGGCCAGTTCGAGGCATCGGGCGTGCGTCCGAGCTTCATCAATCGCCTGGAATCGAAGGGCATCAAGCTGCCGTCGAACATGTTCCAGGAGCGCGTGTTAATGCGGGACTATTGATCGGTGGCCTGAGGATCGACGACAGGCAGAACGCCTGCGGCGGCAAGCCGAAGGCAGCTTCGAGGTGCATCATGAATCCTATCTTGCTGGGTGGTTTGGTGTTTGTGGCGGTGGCGGGGGCCATCGGCCTGGTGGCATACGCTCTTCGCGACGGCGACAATTCGAAGGCCGCCGCGCGGCTCGACAACTTGATCGGCCGCGGATCGCGAAAAGACTCATCCACCGACATGCTGTTGAAGGATGCGTTGAGTCAGGCGGATCGCAAGAACATGCTCGACGCGATCACGCCCGAATTCCTCAACATGAAGAAGGTGTTTGCTCAGGCCGACGCCAACATCAGGCCCAGTGCCTTATTCGGCATTTCGCTCGGTCTGGCGGTGGCGGGCGGCATGGTGGCTTCGTTGCTGATTGGTTCGATTTACGTGGCTCCGGTCGGCGCTATCGTCTTCTTTTCGATTCCGTGGCTGTGGTTGTTCAACAAACGGCGGCTGCGCCTGAAGAAATTCGCGTCGCAATTGCCCGACGCGATGGAACTCGTGGCCCGGGCCCTTCGGGCCGGGCACTCGTTGGCCGCCGGCATGCACGTGGTCAACGAGGAAATGCCGTTGCCGATTTCGAAGGAATTCGGCCGCGTCTACGAGGAACAAAACCTCGGCATCTCGTTGGAAGACGCCATGAAGAACATGTGCGACCGGGTGCCGAACCTGGATCTGCGCTTCTTCATTACCGCCGTGGGCATCCAGCGGCAAACGGGCGGCGATTTGGCCGAGATTTTGGACAAGATCGGTTACGTCGTCCGCGAGCGATTCAAGATTCTCGGACACGTCAAGGCCCTCACGGCGGAAGGCCGGCTCTCCGGGGTCGTGCTGATCGCGTTGCCGTTCGGCCTGTTCGGGCTGATGCTGCAAATGAAGCCGGACTATGTGGCGACGTTGTGGACCGACCCGACGGGCATCCAGATGGCCGTGTTTGCCCTGGTTATGCAGATTCTCGGCGCGCTGTGCATCAAGAAGATCGTGGACATCAAGGTGTGAGTGGCCCCGTTGGGGGAAAACCCGCAAGCCTCGCAAACTTGGAGAAATCATCGTGGATATCTCAGTGCTCATGCCGATTATTGTCTTCGGGGTCATCATGCTCGGCTCTTGGTGGCTGCTGTCGATGATCTCGCAGCGCAACAGCCAGGCCGAAGACCGCCTGGAGCGCATCGGCCGGCCGAAGTCGTTGGCCGAAATTGAAATTGCCAGCAAGCCGAATGCCCAAGGCATCGCCGGCTTCAAGAAAATGATGGAAGGCATGGGGGCCGGCATGGCCAGCCAGCAATCGGACCTGGAGAAGAACTCGCTCAAGGTGAAACTGGCGAACGCGGGCTTCCGCGGCGAAACCGCCGCGCCAGTCTTCCAAGGCTTGCGTTTGGCGTCCTTGGTGACCTTTTTGGTCATCGGCGGCGCGGTCGGCCTGCTGACAAGCGGCATGACCATGTCCGCGTTGCTGTGGCTGGTGTTCGTGGGTGGGATGGGATTCTATCTGCCGAGCATCGGCCTGTGGTTCCTGCGCACGCAGCGCATGAAGGAGATCTTCCTGACGCTGCCCGACGCGCTGGACCTGATGGTGGTCTGCGTGGAAAGCGGCCTGGGACTCGACGCGGCGATGCGAAAGGTCACGGACGAAATGAAGGGACACGCCAAGGTTCTCACCGAGGAATTTGCGCTGGCCAACCTGCAATTGCAGATGGGCCGGCCGCGACGCGAAGTGCTGCACGACCTGGGCGTGCGCACTGGGGTGGACGATGTGCGCAGTCTGGCGGCCATTTTGATCCAAGCGGATCGCTTCGGCGCCAGCATTGGCCAGGCACTCCGCGTGCAATCGGATTCGATGCGTACACGGCGCAGACAGATCGCCGAGGAAAAAGCAGCTAAAACCGCGGTGCAGTTGATCTTCCCGTTGGTGCTGTTCATTTTCCCCGGGATCTTCGTGGTGCTGGTCGGCCCCGCGGCCATCAGCATCAGGCAGAACTTGTTGAACAAGTAACCGAACGGCCGTCGGCAACTGGCCAACCGGCGCCGGCTATCCATAGCCGAACGCCGCTGGCCAAGCACCGGTAGCCAATTAATAGGAGTTTCAGGGATGAACCGAAACCTGGCACGGATGCTGGTGGCGGCGGGCCTGACGAGTGTGGTGGTGGGGACCGGATGCCAGTGGGACCGCACCTTGGTCGATCGTTGCTGGCCCGAGCGCTACAACCATACCGCCCGTCGCGAGACTGTGGATGCGTTCGCACCGCAAGTGCAGAACGGTCACGTTCTCGACCAGACGATCTGGAACTACATGTTCGTCACGGGCAAGGACGAGCTGAACGGTCAGGGCAAATACAAGCTCGACTATATGATTCGCCGCCGCCCGCAACCGGACCCGAATATCTTCCTGCAGACGGCGCACGACGTGCAGTTCGACGCCAAGGACCCGGACAAGTTCGCCGAGTCGCGTCGTGACTTGGATCAGAAACGGGCGGCGACCGTCCGCCAATACATGAACGCTCAAACCGTGGGCCGACCGATGCAGTTCGAGCTAGCGATCCACGATCCGTTCGAAGTCGGGTCGAGCGCGAGCTACGCGGGGATGAAGGCCCAAGTGGCCAATAGCGCCAATGGTGGCAGCGTTATTGGCGGTGGCGGCGGCGGTGGCGGTGGCAGCGGCAGCGGCGGCGGCTCGGGCACCGGCGGCGGCGCTGCGACGGGCTCGGGCGCCGGCTACGGCGGCGTCGGTGGCTCGGGCACCACGGCCCCGGGCGGCTCGGGCTCAGGCTCGGGTAGCGGCGGTTCCGGTTCGGGCACCGGCGGCTCGGGTTCAGGCAACATCCAGCCATAGTGATTTACGATTCGAGCTTCGAGTGGTCGACTGGACCGCTCGAAGCTCGGTCCTGCATCAGTTGAGTTCGCACCATGGTTAACAGTCGCACGCTATCGATGCTCCTTTCGGTGTTGGTTCTGGCCGCGGTTCAGTTCGTTCCAGCGGCTTCCGCACGTGCCGCGTCTCCCCCTCCTTCCCATTCCCGTCCGGCGTTGGTCGCCGCCAGTCCGGTTGTCTTTGCCGACAGCATTAGCTGGAACGGCTTCGTGAGATTCTGGAGAGGGTTTGTCAATCGCGCGGATCGGGTCATCCTGGTCGTTGGCCTGGTGGCCGCGGCCGCTCTGTTCATCATCACGCGCGGCAGATGGTTGAAATAAAGTCTTGAAGTTGGCAGGGCTGGCACTTTGCCGGCCACGGGTTGGATACGAGTTGGGAGTGCACAACATGTCTCGCAAACCGCCGGGGATGGATCTGGAGGGCTTGGGCATGCCGGAAGCGCCGGGGGCCCCGGAAACGCTCAAGGAAGCCGGTCTATCCGCCGGGTTCGTCAACGATCTGATTCTCAAATGCTTGTACCTCCGCGGCGCCATGGTTGGCCGCGATCTGGCCCAGTACATGTGTCTGCCGTTCAAGGTCATCCGCGACGCGCTCAAGTTTCTCAAGGACGAAAAATGCATTGAGGTAAGCGGCGGCGACCTGGTGGGCGAGGTGAGTTATCGCTTCAATCTGACGGACCTGGGCCGCCAACGCGCTCACGACGCCATGAAACAATGCGCTTACGTCGGCCCGGCGCCCGTGCCGCTCGAAGACTACGTCGAACAATGCTATCGACAGGCCGTAACCGGGATTAGTTGTTCGCCGGAAACGATTCGGGCCTCATTCTCGCACCTGGTTCTTCGCGACGATCTGTTCAACGCCATCGGACCGGCCATCATCAGCGGCCGCAGCGTGTTCATCCACGGCCCACCCGGCAACGGCAAGACGGCCATCGCCCGCTCGATCGGCGAGTTCATGAACTCCGCCGGCGGCGCTATTTACATTCCGTATGCGTTCCTGGCCGACAACAGCATCGTCACGCTCTTCGACGCCTCGCTGCATCAGGTCGATATGGATCAGAGCCTGGACGCGCACGAGGACTCGGACGCGTCGGTGCGCCGGCTATTGAGCAGCGGGAACCTGGATGCGCGCTGGGTGCGCATTCGTCGTCCGGTCATCGTCACCGGCGGC
>JBGQCZ010000147.1:0-9566 GCA_041495645.1 Gemmataceae bacterium
CGACACCTACGGTTTCGGTCGTGGATTTGACGGTGCGGACCGTCAAGGACACCACTTACAACGCGATTTCAAAAGCAATGAAGGCCGCCAGCGCTCCGGGTGGTTATTTGCACGGCATCATGGGATATACGCAAGAGCCTGTCGTTTCCTCTGACTTCATTCACGACTCGCTGTCGAGCATCTACGACTACGACGCGGGCATGAGTCTTCATGGCACGGACCATAAGGAAGGCGAGACGCATCCGCACGACAAGCCCACTCGCTTCTTCAAGTTAATCTCCTGGTACGATAACGAATGGGGCTATTCGAACCGTTGCGTGGATTTGCTGAAGTACATGGTTGCAAAGGCAAGCTGAATTCAGATCAGTCTGAAGCCTGAAGCAACGGCGTTCGACGGCCAAGTCCAACGCCGATGTTCAGGTTCACGTCGATGATGGCATGGAGACGGGTATGGCCAAGAGGACCGTTCGCGATCTACCGATGGACCTGACTGGCAAGAGAATCCTGGTCCGGTTCGACCTAAACGTTGCCCTTGACGAGAAAACCGGCGAGATTCGCAACGACCGGCGCATTCGCGCCGCGCTGCCGACGCTGAAACTGCTTATGGAACGCGGGGCCGCCGTGGTCGCAATGAGTCACCTCGGCCGGCCGAAGCCTGGCAACCCAGTGGAAAAGAATGCGCCGTTCAAAATGGACCGGGTGGCGGCGCGGATGAGTGAATACTTGAAGAAACCTGTCCAAAAGGCCGGCGATGTGGTCGGTCCGGAAGCGAAGGCGAGAGTTACAGCGCTGAAGCCGGGCGAAACTCTCGTGCTTGAGAATCTTCGCTTCCATGAATTCGAACAGCCCCTTGACAAAAAGAAAAACCCGACCGACGAGCAGGTGGCGCGGCACAAACAAGGAATGGAGAAGTTCGCTCGCGAATTGTCGGACCTGGGCGACGTGTATGTGAACGACGCGTTCGGAACGCTGCAAAACAAGGACGTATCGGTGCTGGCGCTGCCCAAGGCAATGGTCGGCAAGCCGCGCGTGATTGGATTGCTCGTGGAAGACGAGCTAGCCAAGATTAACGCCTTACTTGATCACAGCAAACCGCCAATGATTGCGATCATGGGCGGTGCCAAAGTGTCGGACAAGATCAACTTTATCAAGGTGCTTCTGTCAAAAGTCAATACGCTGCTAATCGGCGGCAAGATGACCTATACGTTCCTGAAAGCCAAGGGAATTGACGTCGGGGCGTGCGAGATCGATCCGACAGACGAGGATCTGGTCAGAACCCATCTGCTTCCGGAAATAGGCAAGAAAATCGTATTGCCGGTCGATTACCTCGTCGCCCAAGTGTCGGAAGACAAGGACGGGAAGCTCGTCATTGGCGAGACGCGGGTCGTGGAAGGTCCGATCCCATCGGGATTCTCGGGTGTCGACGTCGGCCCAAAGACGCTAGCGGATTATGCAGCACGGATCATCGGCGCCGCTACGGTTATTTGGAATGGTCCCGTTGGTTGGTTCGAACAGGAGCGATTCAGCAAGGGTACACGGGGAATCGCCGAGGCGCTTGCCAAAGTCAAAGTCCGTGGCGGCACTTCGGTGGTGGGCGGCGGCGAAACGGCCGAAGCGGTCGAGAAATATGGCCTGGTCGAGCAAATGTCGCACGTCTCGACCGGCGGCGGAGCGTTTCTGAAGTACGTGGAGGACCGGGACTTCGAGACGTTGAAACAGATCGACGACAAGTGAGCCGCTTGCGGCACGCCCGGAAATCGGTTATTGGTACCTCATGCCAGAAAACGGCCGGCCCAAACGCGGTATTCCGGAAGGCCTGTGGACGCAATGTCCGCAGTGTTCGGGGTCGTTGTTTCGCAAGCAACTCGAGGAAATGCTCAACGTTTGTCCCGAATGCCAATACCATTTCAAGGTTTCGGCCGGCGACCGCATTAAACAATTGCTCGACCCCGACAGTTTCGAAGAGTGGTTCACGGAAATTCGGCCGTGCGATCCGCTGGAGTTCGTCGATCGCATTCCGTATGGTCAGCGTCTGACGCAAGAACAGGCGAAGACCGGACTGGCGGATGCGGCCGTTGTGGGGAAGGGATTCATTCGCGGCCGGCCGATTGTGTTCGCCGTCACTGATTTTTCATTCATGGCCGGAAGCATGGGGTCTGTTGTGGGCGAAAAGCTCACACGGGGTGTGGAAGAAGCCACCCGGCTGTCGTTGCCGATCATCATTGTGAGCGGGTCGGGCGGCGGCGCTCGGATGCAAGAAGGTATTCTATCATTGATGCAGATGGCGAAGATTTCGGCGGCGCTAGCCCGCTACGATCAAGGCGGCGGGCTGTACATCGCCGTGCTGACTGACCCGACGATGGGCGGCGTGGCCGCAAGCTTTGCGTTGCAGGGCGACATCACCTTGGCCGAACCGGGCGCCATGATCGGCTTTGCCGGCAAACGTACCATCTGGAACACCGTCCGGCTCGAACTTCCGGCGGGGTTTCAAACCAGCGAATTCCTGCTTAAGCACGGCTTCGTCGATCGTATTATCCATCGCAAAAATCTGCGAACCGAGGTCGCTCGGATTGTCGATTATTGCGAACGCTGAGTTTTCGAGCCGTCGCGAACAAAGGAACATGTCGTGGGTTTTTTTGCAAAGCTGTTCGGCGGTGGCAAATCGGGTGGCAAGAAAAAAGCCAGGCCCATCGATGTCGAGAAACGCTTCGACTTGCGCCGTCGCTCGGGCCAGGGCAGCATGTCGAAAGTGTGGCAGGCCTACGACCGCGAACTGGGTCGCACCGTCTGCTTGAAGCTACTCGACAAGGAAAAGACCGCCAATTTTGAAATGCGCTTCAGGGGCTTGAACAAGCCCAACGAAGGCGAAATCTGCATCAACCTTCGCCACCCAAACATCGTGCAAACCTATGAAATCGGCACGTCGAAGAAAGGCGAGCCATTTCTCGTCATGGAATGGATCGAAGGCGTCGGCATGAACTTCCTCGTCGAGACCAAGGGCAAGCAGTTGGAGGAACATGCCTTCGACTATTTGATCCAGCTGACTGAGGCCGTGGCGTACATTCACACTCAACGTTACCTGCATCGCGACCTGTGCCCGCGTAACGTCATGGTCACCAAGGAACACGTGGTCAAACTCATCGATTTCGGCCTCACTCTCCCATACAAGCCAGAGTTCTGCCGCCCCGGCAATCGCACGGGCACGGCCGACTATTTGGCGCCCGAACTCATCAAGCGCCAAACCACAGACCATCGAGTCGACTTATTCGCGTTGGGAGCGACGGCGTACGAAGTGTTCACCGGGCATTTGCCATGGGAACGAGCCGCTAGTTCCGAGGAAACGCTGCGCCGGCACATGAATACGTCGGCCCGCGACCCGCGCGATGTGCGCGCAGGCTTGGATGAGGGAATCTACCGGTTTCTCGAAAAAGCCGTGGATCGTGATCGCGAAGCACGCTTTCAGACCGCTATCGAGTTTCGCGACGCGCTTCGCGCCCTAGCCCCTAAGAAGCCGCGCCCAGAACGCGTCGAAGAGGCCGACGAGAATTGAGGATCTCAGGCAATTGGGCTCGCGAGAATCGTCATCGCGATTGCGGCCGTTTCCACACGCAAAATGCGCGGCCCCAACTCAATTGCTCGCCAGCCGGCCCGAGTCGCCAGTTCCATTTCCGCCACTGAGAAGCCGCCTTCCGGACCAACAGCACAACAAATTCCCCCTATCGAATCAAATCGGCTCATCGGTTCGCCGCCGGGTTGCGCCATCAGTCGAACCCTGGGCAAGTCCGCACGTACGGAATACGGTTTCCAGTCGGTCAATTCGTGGATCCGCATGAGGACGTTGCGCCCGCACTGTTTGCTTGCTTCGATGACCGCGCGTTGGAGACGATCCAACTTCGTTTCACGCGGGTGAACCACGCTGCGGTCGGTGCGCAAAGGGACGAAATCGGTTACACCCAATTCGGTGAGCTTTTCGACGAGAAAATCTCCGCGATCCCCTTTCGGCATTGGTGCCGCCAGTTCGAGCCGAAATGGTAACTCGCGGTTCGACGCTTCGATTGCGAGTACGACCAGCACTACTTGCTTACGCTCGATTGCTTCGACCTGCGCCGGATAGTCGCGACCGTCCCCATTGAACAGGATGACGCGGTCGCCTGCCCCGAGCCGGCGAACCGTGGCAAGATGGTGAACTTCGGGCCCCTGGAGAACTACGGTTCCCAGGGCAAGCGCGGAATTGGTGTAAAATCGGTCGGCCATATTTGGTAGCATACCCGCGCCGGAACGTCCGCCAACTGTTCACGGAGGAGCCTTCATGTCGTCAACCGTCAACCCGACGCGTCAACAACTTGAGGAACTTGATGCGCTGCTGCAACGAATGCTGTCGTTGCCTTTGATTCAACCGGATCCTGAGCTTTCGCCTCAGGCATCTGCATCGCCTCGGTTTACGGCTCCGGCCGCGCCGCCGCGACGCCGGGCAGAACCACCCTCGGGAGACAATGCTTGGAACGTGCCACTTCCGGCGACGGGTGCTCCCCCCGTATTAAATGGTTGGCCCTCGGGAATCGACTCACTAAGTGTGTCCGCGACCTCAACTGTCACTCCACGTCCGGCTCCTGCACGGTTGCGCGTTGCCGCGGTCGCCCCGCCAAACGAGCAACTACACACCCGCGAGGCTCAAACCCAGAGATTGCGCGTCGAGCCTCCTCCGGCCATGACGATCCCAATTCCACCGCCACGACCCCCGCTTTCCGTTCCGTCAACGGAACCATCGCTTCCGTTCTTTCTGTGGCCACTGGGAGCAATCGATCGATCGATGGGCAATGTGTTCGCGGGTTTTGGCGCGCCGGGTCGATGGTTGGGGCACGGCGGCGGGAAAGTCTTCTTCGGCTGGTGTGGACTCCTCGCACTTGTCGCGGCGGCAGCGTGGGGGGTCATGGACTACTTGGGGTGGTCGTGGTAAAACATTTCTGGGCCGCGAGCGAATAAGAGGCAGGACACCCATTGGGATTCCGCCTCAGTGGTCTGGAGATAAAACCCGAGTGGCAAAAGAAATGTCGCAGCTTCCGCCGCGCAAGTTAGATCCGTTTGCGGGACTATTGAGTTACCTTGTTCCCGGTTTGGGCCAGATTTACCAGGGACGGATCGGCAAGGGTCTATTGTTCCTCGTCAGCCTGTTGTCACTGTTTTTTTATGGCATGTGGCTTGGCAGTTTTCGGAACGTGTATTTGCCGCACACGGACAAGAAACAAAACGTGGTGTTTACCGAATGGGCGCCCGCGGCCTTGGGCGATCTCGAGAATCGACTCCATTTCGCCGGGCAGTTTTGGATTGGAATGGCCGCATGGCCTGCAATGTTTCAATATGCGACGTTTGATGAGAGGCAGCCTGAGCAACCGCACAAGCTGTTCGGTTCGTGGGAACGATGCCCGAGCGAAGAAGAACTCAACGATTTGCAACGAAACGGCGACAAGCATTGGGATCTCGGTTGGGTCTATACCGTGATTGCCGGGGCATTGAACTTGCTGGTTGTATACGATGCCCTGGCTGGTCCCGCGGTTCGAGAACCAATATCGACTTCGGACGCCTCTAAGCCGAAGGAGTCTGTAGCCGCATGAATCCTCCCCTGTTTGCTTCGAGCATTTTTTGGCATTTGCCGATCCTGCTGGTGGTTGTCAGTCTGGTTTACAGCGCCACGCGCCACGACAAATGGAGCCAAATTCTGTACGAAGCGTGTCGTTGGGGCCTGCGCATGGCCGCGTTCCTCGGCGGAATCGCTTTGGTGTTGTTCCTGCTTTCGACATACCTGTGACCCGCGATGGATTCTCCTCCACCATCGGGTGATCAATTCAGCAATCGGGCGCTGTTTCATCGCAGCACCGACGCCGTGTTTGTCCTCAACAAGAGCCGCCGACTGCGCTACGCTAATCCCGCCTGGGAAAAGCTCACGGGTAAGAAACTCGGTGACGTCTATGGTCTGCGCTGCACCCATCGGCGCACCGATTCGCCGCTGACGAATCTAGGCCGAACGCTTAATCCACCACCGGAGGCGCTGGCCGGTTCACCCACGCATGTGCGTCGACCTCCGCCGGGCGCTCGCCTCGGCCCGCCCTGGTGGGAGATTTCTTTCTTACCGCTTTCTGGTCCCGCCGGGCTGCTCGGCGTCATTGGCGTGGTGCGCGTGATTGGGCTGGCCGCAGCGCCGAAGTCACGCGCCATTCCCGAAGCCGTGCTTCGCCTGCGCCATCGCTTGCCGGACCGTTTCCGTCTTAGCGAATTCGAAAGCGATATCCCCGCCTGCCGACAGGTTATCGACCAGGCCCGACTAGCCACTCACCACCGTATGCCAGTTGCGCTGATTGGCGAAACAGGCACCGGTAAACGCACGCTTGCCCGAGCCATTCATTATGAAAGCACTGCCGCCGAACGTTCATTTCTTGCGGTGGATTGCACCGGACTACCGGCGGCGGTGTTGGAAACCCTGTTGTTCGGCGATTGCGGCCTGGCCCAGCCCGAACGTGTCGGTACCATGTTCTTACGAAATCCCGCGGGCCTGCCACGTGATTTGCAAGCGCGGCTGCTCGAATGGATCGCCCAACATGCCGGTACAGGTCCAAGGATTATCTCCGCATTCGAACGGGCACCAGCCGGCGATATGGCGGCCAGCCAACTGTCGGATGAACTGTTACTTGCCCTGACCATTCAGTCAATTCGGCCAATTCCGCTGCGTGAACGGCTCGACGATATTCCGCTTTTGGCCGCCGGAATGTTGGCGCGGGCGGAAAAAGTGGGATGGCTCAAATGCCCAGGACTTTCGCCAGAAGCAATTGAACTTTCCCGTGTCTATCACTGGCCGGGAAACCTTCGCGAACTTGATGCAGTACTCGTTCGCGCCGCGACCGCTGCAAAGGGCGACTCGATTGAACCGGGGCACCTGCCCGACTCGATCCGGCGTCACGGGTCGCGCGCCGAGGTTGTCGCCGCTACGCCCAATCCGCGGGTGGAAGAAAAACTCTCTCTGGACGCCGTCCTCGAGCAAGTGGAGCGCCGACTGATTGTACAGGCGATGGGCCGGGCAAAGGGTCTTCAGGAAGGGGCAGCGGAATCACTCGGGATTTGGCGGCCCAGATTGGGCAGGCGGCTCAAGGCGCTCAAGATCGACGCCAGCGAATGGCGTCGTTTCATTCCACCGGAGCCGGACGACGATGCGACACCCCCAGATCGTGGTGTTTGAGACTGACGGCCTTTTAGCGCACGCGCTTGAGCCAATCGTCCGCGAGCGCAAATGGCTCATGCGCGAAGTGCGCCAGGCGCCGGCATGCTTGGAACTGCTTCGTCTCGGCAGCCCGTCGGTACTGGTTCAGAAGCTCGGGCGAAATCTGGTTCGGGAGTTGACCTTCCTGAACGAGGTCCACTTTGCGTTGCCCGATGTACCAATCGTTGCCGTAGGAGACGCCGAGGACGCCACATTGATGGCTCTGGTACTTGAACTCGGCGCAAGCAATGTGGTTCAGCCGCCGCAACCTCGTCATCGGTTGATGGAAACGGTTGAGTCGCTCATGAAGGCGGCAGTTCAGCGGATGGAGCCCGATTCAATTGCCGTCCCGCTCGTTCCAAAGGGTGCCGATGCCGTTCCGTGACCATGAACTTCCGGTACTGGACGAAACTCGCTGTACCGGATGCGGGGATTGTGTTTGGATTTGTCCGACGGACTGCCTAGCGCTAATGAACGGCCTACCTTGGCTGGCGCGACCCCGAGACTGCATTTCCTGCGCGGCTTGTGAAGTTATCTGTCCGGCTCAAGCAATTCACATGACCGAGAAATGAAACGACCGGGTCAGCAACCCGGTCGTTCAGTGGATTGCGCGAATTTTACTTCTTCGCGATGTTGGCTGTCGCAATCTCGGGTTGCAGCGATTCTTGGACCACATCGCCAGCCCTGACATACACGCGCTTGTTCGCGGTGAGAATCTTGCCGTCCTTTTCAAGCTCCACCTTGACGTCGTAGAAGTAGGTTTGGCCGCTCTCTAATGCCGGCGTCTTGAAATGGCGCACATCCGCGCCGCTCGTGGTTTGCTTGCCATCGATATAGAGCTTCGAGTCTGACGGGACCTCGATGATCAACCGTGCGCTGCCGTCCAATCCGCTCGGCTTGTTGTCTTTCTTTTGTTCCTTTTCGGGAGCGTTATTGAAACGAATTCCGGGCGTCCCGGGCGCTTTGAATGGTCGACTGTCAGAGTACGAGTAATTGGCGCCCCACACGTCCCGCGTAAGACCGGAGCTGACCGGCGCGGCGGGGCTCATGTACGGAACTACAGTCACACCGCCGCATCCATAGCAGCTTACTCCGCAGCAACCGTACCACGCTCGCCGCCAACCAAGAAAGCCGCCCCAGCAGCCGGTGCAGGAACTGTAACCGTAGCAGCCGCTGCAGCCTCGGCACGTCGTGTACCCGATGCAGCCCCAACAAGTCGTCGGCGCTCTAAATAGACCGAAGAACTGCGGAGTCTCGGGTGCACCGGCGGCCATTGCAGTCATCAAAATCACGCTATACATCCTCTGCTCCCTCGGTTTGGTGAACATCCAGGCGGCAATTGTGAAATTGCCAATTTGGGATGAATGGTAAATCTAGACAAGCAAATTGTCAAATTCAACTTACCCTGTTTACCCAATCTACCTTTTCTTTGGGACGATGGACGATGCCAACAGGTACTCATTGCCACCCGAACCGCTTGAAACACATCCAAGCGGCAATGTTCCATCCCATTGCCAGCACGCCCGTCCAAGCAAGTTGATACGGGTGGTACCGTTCGACCGATTGCGTAATTGCCGCGTGCATCAGTCTTGGGCCATGGTATTCCAATGCCACTTGAGGCAACCACGAAATGCTGTTCTGTTGACAAATGACCAGCACCATCGACACCGCTAACATGTAGCCGAGCGCCCCCATGCTGGCGGCTCGTTGTGTTCGTGCGATACACGAAATCGTAAGACCAATTCCGAGCGTCCCGAACGCCAGAGTGAGCAGCGTGAGCCAAAAGAACGCGCTCAGGGCCACCGAAGGCGTGGCAATTGCACCCAGCAGCCCCGCGTACGCCACGGCGAGAACCGGATAGAAGAGAAGTTTAGCAGCCATGATTTCGAGCGCTGAGGCCGGTGAAAGCGCTTGCGCGAGTAGAATGCCGCGCTCCCGTTCTTCACACGTCAGCGACGGAAGTAGGTACACGCAAATGAAAAACAGGGCGAAGAGAACCAAAGCAGTCGCGATCGTTGTCCGTGTGCCAACCGCCGTGCCGCCGAGTTGTGAGCGCTCAAAAGTCAGGGCTGGAATGTCCAATGCCGATCGCTCTTGCGTCGGCAACCGGTCGCGAAGCGTCGCGATTTGTTCCAGGAATCGTTCGTGCGACTCGCGCCAAACCCAGGTTTCGTCCGATTCGAGCGGCGGCAGGCTCGCGTCGTGAACCTGTTGGCGGAAATAGGAGCGCGACGTACGCCAAAACCAATTCTCGAACGGGGCCATGACGCTGCGATCTTCGCCCGGATACCAGCACCAACCTCGCGCTAGAACTCTC
>JBGQCZ010000148.1:0-9559 GCA_041495645.1 Gemmataceae bacterium
CAGGGTTGTGGTCCTGGGGTCCCGCTGTTTTTGCTCTCAAATTGCGGGGGGGACGCCTGCACCACAAACGAGCCCTACACAACAAACTGATTCACCACCCACGCCTTCATCGAGCTTGGTTGGTCCGACCCCAAGCGTATATCCTAAACGAGAAGGCACGACCGAGGAAACAACGAACCATGAATCTTTCCGCCGCCGATCGGTATTTCGAGGAGGCTGTGGTCCGTTTGCGGAACGTGCACGAATCGCAGCGCGACGCCATCGACCAGGCCGCGGCAATGTGCACGGAGGCGATCGCCGCCGACGGGTTGGCTCATCTCTTCGGCTGCGGCCACTCGCGTATGATGTGCGAAGAAATGACGCCGCGACAGGGCTGTTTTGTCGGCTGGCACACGATTGTCGAACTTGGACTTACGTTTCACAATCTTATCGTTGGACCGAACGGCTTGCGTCAAAGCCTGCACTTGGAAAAGACGCCGGGTTACGCGGAGCAAATCCTGCGCAACTTTGCTTTTGGGCCGAAGGATGTGATGATCGTCATCTCGACGAGCGGGATTCGCGAGATCATCATCGAAATGGCGCTGGGTGCGAAGCAACGCGGACTGAAGGTCATCGGCATGTGCAGCCTGGAACATTGCCGGCAAGCCAAGCCCGCCCATTCGTCAGGGAAAAAATTGACAGATGTTGCCGACGTGGTGCTCGACAATGGCGCTCCGATTGGCGATTCGTTGCTGGCGATCGAGGGCTGCCGGCACAGGACCGGGCCGTTCAGTACATTGGGCGGCGGATTGGTGATGAATATGCTGCGCGTGGAAGTGGCCCAGCGATTGATGGCACGCGGTATCGAGCCGGTGTTTTTGCCGAGCCATCAATTCGTCGGCAGCCGAACGGTCGAAGAGGAATTGGAATATTTCTACGCCCAGTACGCGAAGCGCGTGGCGCCGTTGTACTCGCGGCAGGGAGGCTAGGCACGAGAATGGCCAAGCAACTCGCGGGCAAACGTTGCTTGATTGTCGGCGGCACGAGCGGCATCGGCCGCGCGGCGGCCGAGCGATTCCTCGACGAAGGGGCCCGAGTAGTGATCGCCGGACGGTCGGCGGCGAAAGGTGACGTCGCCGTCGCGGAACTTTCCAGTCACGGCGAGGTCCATTTCGTCGCGGCGGATGCCAGCGATTCCGCTCAAGTCGATGCGTTATTTGTGACTGTCGCAAGCCTTCTCGGTGGTTTGGACGTGCTCTATCACGTCGCCGGCATCAGCGGGCGCAAACACGGCGACGGCCCGCTTCACGAATGCACGGATTACGGTTGGCAAGCCACGGCGGACGCCAATCTCAAGAGCGTGTTTCTGACCAATCGAGCGGCGGTGCGGCATTTCCTGGTGGCGAAGCGGCCGGGTACAATTCTCAACATGGCCAGCGTGCTGGGAATTTCGCCGTCGCCGCATTTCTTCGATACCGCCGCCTACGCAGCCACCAAGGGCGGGATCGTTAGCCTGAGCCGGCACGCGGCCGCCCGCTACGCGCCCGACAAGATTCGCGTCAATGTCATCGCCCCGGCCTTGATCGATACGCCAATGGCTGCCCGTGCCGCCGGCGATCCCGCCATCCGCAAGTTTCTGCAAAGCAAGCAACCGTTGGCGGAAGGCCCGGGCACGGCGGAAGATTGCGTTGGGGCCGCGGTTTTTTTGTGCAGCGATGCTGCTTCGTTTGTTACCGGCGCCGTCCTACCCGTGGACGGGGGGTGGTGCGTGAGCGATGGGCAGTATTCCTGAGGATGCGATGCCGACCGAACATTTCGTCGCGCGGCCGGAGGAATTGACGGCATGCTGCGAACACCTGAAATCGTGCTCCGCGATCGGCTTCGATACCGAGTTCATCGGCGAACAGACTTTCGTACCGCAGTTGTGTCTCATTCAGGTGTCGACGCCGGAGAGGTTGTTCCTGATCGATCCGCTCTCGGTTGGAGCGCTGGATGGTTTTTGGGAATTGATCGCCGATCCGGGCCGCACGGTGGTGTCGCATGCAGCGCGTGAAGAGATTCGCATTTGCAAACGCTCTTGCGGACGGGCGCCGGGGAACATGTTCGATTTGCAAATTGCGGCGGGGATTATCGGCGTGGGTTATCCGATGGGGCACGGCCCGCTGATTCAACGGCTGCTCGATGTGCGCGTGAACAAAGGCGAGACGCTGACGGATTGGAAGAAGCGGCCGCTGACCGCAAGGCAAGTTCAGTACGCCTACGACGATGTTCGCTATCTGCTTCCGCTCTGGCAGGAGATTTCCGGGCGGCTGAATCGGCTCGGCCGCGGGGAATGGGCGAAAGAGGAATTCGCAGCCATGATTCCGCGAAGTCTTGGCGAGGAGCCGGGCGTCGAACGCTGGCGAAAGCTCAAGGGAATTGGCGGGCTCGATCGGCGCAAGCTGGCCGTGGTCCGCGAACTGTTCGCATGGCGCGAAGACAAAGCGCTGGAGCGCAACCGGCCGGCCCGCACCGTGGTCCGCGATGATCTGCTCATCGAAATCACCAAGCGGAACCCGAAAGCCGAAGCCGATCTCGAAGTGGTTCGCGGGCTGGCCAAGAAGGACCTGGCAAACATCATCTCCGTCGTGCAAGCCGCGCGGGCGCTTCCGACCGAGCAATTGCCGGAACCGACGCCTCGCGACGACGACCCGCCGCAGGTGACGCTGGTGGCTGCTCTGCTTAATGCCTTTCTCGGTCACCTGTGTGCTCAAATGGAATTGACCCAATCGTTGGTTGCGTCCGCCAATGATGTGAAGGTGCTGGTTCGAGCCGCGGCTCGAAACGAGGGAGTGCCGGAGTCCTCGCCGCTGGCCAGCGGTTGGCGGACGACGGCGATATTGCCCGAGTTGATGGCCGCGATCGAGGGCCGCCGGAGCATTCGAGTGGAATCATTGACGCGCGAAGCGCCGTTTCGCGTTGAGGAATCCCGAATAAGCCCCTGACCGCTCGCGTCTGAATGGTCGAGAGTGTAAGATTGTTGTGGTAGCAACCTTGTCGGAGGAAGTGCCGTGAAACCGATCCGCTTCGTGGCCGTGCTGGTTTCCTTCGGATTCGTGGCTCTTTTGGCGGCGGGCGATTGGCCCGTGTTCCGCGGCAACGGCGCGCAGGATGGCGTCAGCGATGACAAGCTGCCCGACAAGCTCCACCAGATTTGGGCGGTGAAGACAGGCGACAGCATCGAAGGCGCGCCGGCAATCGTGGACGGCGTGGTCTTCATCGGCTCCCAGGATCAACATCTCTACGCGCTTGACCTCGACGACGGCAAGGAACGCTGGAGATACAAATTCCCCGCCCCGATCAAGACCTCGCCCGCAGTCCGCAAGGGTCGCGTGTATGTCGGCGATCTCGACGGTAAATTCGTCTGTCTCGATGCGGCCAAGGGCAAAGAACTGTGGAAGTTTCAGGTCGAATCCGAGATTTCGTCCGGGGCCAACTTTGCCGGCGAGAAAATCCTGTTCGGCAGCGGCGACGAGAACCTGTATTGCCTTGATGCCAACGGCAAAAAGCAGTGGGTGTTCAAGGTGCCGGGCGGTCCGGTCATGGGCACGCCGGCCGTGGACAAGAACGTCACGTTTGTCAGCGGCTGCGATAGCAAAATGCACTTTGTGGACGTGGACACCGGCAATGAACTGGCCGCAATCGACGTAGGTGGTCAAACCGGCGCGACCCCAGCGCTTCGGGATGGGATGCTTTACGTCGGCACGATGAGCAATACGGTGCTGGCGATCGATATCGCGAAAAAGGACATCGCATGGGGCTACGAGTCGACTCGCGGACAGCCGTTCTACGCTTCCGCCGCGGTGACCGACAAGCTGGTGATCGCCGGTTGCCGCGACAAGCGCATCTACGCGCTGGATCGCGCCAAAGGCACGGAGAAATGGTCGTTTGCCACCGAAGGCCGCATCGAGGGATCGCCGGTGGTAGTCGGCTCGCGCGTTTATGCCGGTTCGATGGACGAAAAACTGTACGTCATCGATTTGAACAAGGGAACGGAACTCCAGAGCGTCAAACTCGACGGACCGGTCACCGGCTCGATCGCCGTGAGCGGGGGCCGGCTAGTTGTCGGCACTCAAAACGGCACCGTTTATTGTTTCGGCCCAAAGTAGTCGGTTTACGTTTCGCGCTCGCATCATGCTTCCAGCGCTCTTCCTTGCCGGAGCGGTACTAGCGCAGCCCCCCGCCGCGCATTGGTCCTTCGTCGCGCCGAAGCGACCGGAACTGTCGTCAATCCAGAACGCGACCAGTGCCCGCAACGCGATCGATCTCTTCATTCGCCAACGTCTCGAACGCGAGGGCCTTTCGCCTTCACCCGAAGCCTCGAAGGAAACACAGATCCGCCGCGTGACGCTGGACCTCACCGGCTTGCCGCCAACCTCGCGGGAAGTCAATCAATTCCTCAACGATCGATCACCCGATGCTTACGAGAAGCTAGTGGATCGACTGCTGGCCTCGCCGCGCTACGGCGAACGCATGGCTATCCGCTGGCTCGAAGCCGCCCGCTACGCCGATACTTGCGGCTACCAGAACGACGGCGAACGCATCATGTGGCGCTGGCGCGATTGGGTCATCGACGCCTACAACGCCAACATGCCCTTCGACCGATTTACGATCGAGCAAATCGCCGGGGATATGCTGCCGAATGCCACGCTCGATCAAAAGATTGCCACGGGTTTCAATCGCAACCATCGCGGCAACGGCGAGGGCGGGATCATTCCCGAGGAATACGCGGTCGAATATGTCGTCGATCGCGTGGATACAACCGCTACTGTTTGGCTCGGGCTGACGATGGGCTGCGCTCGCTGCCACGATCACAAGTACGATCCGATCCGGCAGAAAGAGTTTTACCAGATCTTCGCCTACTTCAACAACGTGCCGGAACACGGCCGGGCCGTGAAATACGGCAATTCGCCGCCCTATCTCAAGACGCCGACGCGCGATCAGCAGCAAAGGTTGCAGGAGCTTGATGCGAGAATCCGCTCGGCGCAATCCATTTTGAAATCAGTGAACGAACGCCTGAACGAGGCGCTGAGGGAATGGGAGCGAGCGCTGCCGAATGAGCGCGTTCAATGGGAACCGGGGAGGAAACTGCTGGCGAAGATTCCCGATATGGAACTGGATGGGAAGAAGTTCGTCGACGCCGGCAATGTGGGCGAGTTGGGCTACGATGACAAATTCACGCTCGCCGCTCGGATTCAACCCGCGGACGTAAAGGGCGGCGCCATCATCTCGCGCATGCCCGAATCGCCCGAAGCCGAAGGTTATTGCGTGCGGCTGGTGAACGGCCGCGTCCGCGTCGAACTAACCAAGCGTTGGCTCGATGATGCCTTGCGTGTCGAAACCGATCGGGCATTGCTGGCCGGGGAGACGCAACACATTGCCGTCACCTGCGACGGGTCGCGCCTCGCTAAGGGAGTGATTGTCTACATCGACGGCAAGCGGGAGAAGACCTCCGTTCTATTGGATGAACTGAATCAGACGTTTCAATCGAAGGAACCCTTGCGGGTTGGTTCGGGTGGTGGGCCGGAGAGTCGGTTCCGCGGAACGATCGCCGACGTGCGCATCTTCGGCACGGATTTGACCGCCGACGAAATCGCCTGGCTCGCCGACAATCGGCCAATCCAGTCCGCCAGTGCCGGCAAGCGATTGGCTTACTTTCTCGAAGCCGCCGCGCCGAGGGAAATCCAGACCGCTCATCGACTACTATTCGAGTTACAACAAGAGCGCAGAAGGCTGATCGAGAGCTTCCCCACGACGATGGTGATGGAGGAAATGCCGACACCACGACAGTCGTACGTGCTGACGCGCGGCGAATATGACAAACGCGGCGAGCGCGTACAGCCCGGCCTGCCTCGGTCGCTTCCGCCGCTGCCGGTAGACGCACCAAATAATCGACTCGGCTTCGCCAAATGGCTCGTCGATCCGTCGAACCCGCTCACCGCCCGCGTGACGGTAAATCGCTTGTGGCAGATGCTCTTCGGCATCGGCCTGGTGAAAACCGCCGAGGATTTCGGCACGCAGGGTCAGCCGCCGTCGCATCCCGAACTGCTCGACTGGCTCGCGGTGGAATTCATGCGCTCGGGTTGGGACGTGAAGGCGATGATTCGAATGATCGTCACCAGCGCGACCTATCGGCAATCGTCGCGGGTCACGCCGGAACAAATGGCAAAAGACCCGGAGAACCGCTTGTTGTCGCGAGGCCCGCGATTGCGGCTTTCGGCGGAAATGCTGCGCGATCAAGCACTGGCGGTGAGCGGGTTGCTGGTGGAGCGCCTGGGCGGGCCGTCGGTGCGGCCATATCAGCCCGTCGGGCTGGGCAAAGATCTCGGCGCGGATGTGCTCGCCGCCGACAAGGGCGAAGGGCTGTATCGCCGTAGTCTTTACACCTTTTGGAAGCGCACCGTGGCTCCGCCAAATATGCTCACGTTCGATGCCACCGGCCGCGAACTCTGCAACGTCCGCGAAGTCCGCACCAACACTCCGCTGCAGGCCCTGACTTTGCTCAATGATGTGACCTTTGTCGAAGCGGCGCGAAAGCTAGCGGAGCGTGTGATGAAGGAAGGCGAAAAAGAGCCGCGCGAACGGCTGGCATGGATGTTCCGGGCTGTTACGTCACGAAAGCCATCGGACGCCGAACTGCGAATTCTGCAGGGCGGATTCGACGAACATTTGCGAGACTACCGAGCAAACCCGAACGCGGCCCGGAAGCTTCTAGCTGCCGGCGACTCGCTGCGCGACTCGAAACTGAACGAGGCCGAACTGGCCACGTATTCAGCGATCGCCGGGCTGATTCTGAATTTGGACGAGGCGATTACGAAGGAGTGAAGCTCATTCACCAAACTTGCCAGTCGGAGTACTGTCGTTATGTCTCAAGCTGCGTCACAAGCCTGGGCATTCTATCGCGAAGTCGCAGTCACTCGAGTCGTTTGGACAGTTCGCGATGATGGTGGCTTTCCCGCGCCTATGACCTCCAGCGGTAAGCGTGCACAACCCTTTTGGTCATCCCGTTCGAGAATTGACCGAATTATCAAGTCTGTGCCCGCATACGCTGGATTTGCGCCGTTTGAAATTACCTGGGACGATTTCCGCAGCACGTGGGTGCTCGGTCTTTCCAAAGACGGGCTTTTAGCGGGCGTAAACTGGAGCGGCAAAGGAGCAGTGGGCTATGACCTTGAACCTGAGTGGCTGATGCGAAACATTGAAGCCGTAATCAACAACCCGGAATTGGAGCCGCCAGCATAATCATTTCCCCCGCGAGAACTTCGCCACCGCGTCTGGATTGAGCGAAATCCCCAGGCCCGGTCCCGTCGGGATCGGCAGCATGCCGTCCTTGTCGAGCTTGAATCTTGGCTCAATCAGTTCCTCGACGTACGGCACTTCGGTTTGGTATTCGACCCAGCCGGCGACGGGCATCGCGGCCGTCAAAGCCAAGTCCGCGGCGACGCCGATCGCGGTGTTCCAGCCATGCGGGACCAGCAGCACGCCGTGATCGTAGGCCATCCAGGCCATGCGCCGGCCTTCGCTCAACCCGCCGCATTTGGTCATGTCGGGCTGGATAATGTCCAGCGCCCGTTGCGTGATGTACGGCTGGAATGTTTGCCGGCGGGTGAAGACTTCGCCGGTCGCGATCTTCACCGGTGAAGTGGCCCGCAATTCCTTGAAGCCTTCGAGATCGTCGGGCTTGAGCGCTTCCTCGAACCAGACGATGTGATAGTCGCCGAGCATCTTGGCGGTTTCTCTGGCCCAGGCCACGCCGTGCGGCCAGTATTGTTCGCTGCCGCCGGCATCGACCATCAATTCCACGTCGTCGCCGACCGCGTCGCGGGCCGATTTGATCAACAGTTCGTCGTACTTTCGGCTCACGCGCCCGAACGGCCGCCAGCCCATCTTGATCGCCTTGAACCCGCGCGAAACTTGCTTCAATAGTTTCTCTTTGAGCTTCGCCGGTTCGTCAAAAAGGATACTCGCGTACGGCTTCATGCGGTCGCGATAGTTTCCGCCCAACAGGCGCGAAACCGGTTGCTTCAACGCCTTTCCCATGAGGTCCCAGAGGGCGATATCCAGCCCGCTGATGGTGTGCTCGATCGCCCCGCCGCGACCGTACCAGAACGTGAGTTGGCGAAGTTTTTCGCTAACGCGCTCGGCTTCGAAAACAGTTTCGCCGATCAGCATCGGCTTGAGGTGCGTAAGTGATGCTTCGACGAAGACGCGATTGGTGAAGCACGAACCGATGCCGATGAGTCCGCCCTCGGCCTGAATCTCGATCAGCGTGTTCATCTGCTCGTTGGGGTCGGTGCCGCCGGGCCAGCCGGTGTCGTGCGTGCAGCCGAGCAATGGAATCGATTTCACGTCGATAATCTTCATGGATGCCTCACCGCATGATTGGTATTTTGCGAGCGTCGGGAACATTGTAAGAAATGATTGGCGAATCGTGCCGGTTTGTTCCCGCCGCTACTTTCGTCCTGAATTTGGGTTGAATGCTCAGACGCCCCGGAGGATTGGCCGATGTGTCGAGTTGCCGTCGCGATCGTTTTGTTGGTCGGTTCGTTGCTCGTCGCCGGTGAGCCGGCGAAGATCGATCAGCGAAAAGCGCTGCAGCCGTTCAACTCGTTCATCGCGCCATGGAAGGGCACCGGCGTGCCGGACGGGACGCGCGAGGAGAAGCAAGCCGGCTTCTGGACCGAAATGGTCACTTGGCAGTGGCAATTCGAAAAGGACGACGCCTGGCTGCAAGCGAAGTTCGACCAAGGCCGCTTTTACGTTCGCGGCGAACTGCGCGGTCTCGGCGACAATCGCTACAAGCTCATGCTCGAAACCAAGGGCGGCGATTCGCTGGGGTTCGAAGGTGAATTGAAGGACAACAAACTCACGCTCGACCGCGTCGATCCCAAGGCCAAGGAATCGCAACGGCTGACTTTCCGCCTGCTGCATTCCAACCGCGTCACCTACACCTACGAAACCAAGGCTGAGGGTAAAGTCACGTTCGTCCGCAAGTATCAAGTCGGGTTGACGAACCAAAACGAGCCGTTCGCCAACAACGGCAGCACCGGCCCGGAGTGCATCATCAGCGGCGGACTCGGCACGATGCAGGTTTCACACAAGGGCAAGACTTATTACGTGTGCTGCTCGGGTTGCCGGGATGAGTTCAAAGCGAACCCGGAGAAGTACATCGCGGAGTGGGAAGCGAAGCAGAAAGCGAAGAAAAAAGAGTAGGAAACCAGACTAACCACAAAGACACGAAGACACAAAGAAGACAAAATCATTGATTCTCTTCTTTGTGTCTTCGTGTCTTTGTGGTTAATGCGCCGTTACTCCCCAACAGCAATTCGAGATCCCGGCCAAATCAATGAGCGGAAGCGATCTACCGGTTCGTGGGCGCTCCACGCCATCCCGCGAAGCAGCAGCAAGCGGAAAAGTGGGTCGTCGAAGCTCCAGGTGTAATGGCCGGGGATGCTGACGATTACGCGGCCCTTCCCGTGTTCGCGGGACCAAATGAGTGGTTGCGGTGCGCCGTCCTCGGGGCCGGATGCCAGCACCGTCA
>JBGQCZ010000149.1:0-9559 GCA_041495645.1 Gemmataceae bacterium
CGAGGAAAAACGCAGCGGCACACTTGAAGTTCTCCTCACGGTGCCGGTCAGCGATTGGCTGGTCATCCTGAGCAAGTTCCTGGCCACCTGGTTGTTCTTCAATCTGCTGTGGGTGCCGTGGTGGCTGTTCCTGCTGGCGTTGCGGCTGGAGAGCGGGCAGGAGTTCGATTTTCGGCCGCTGCTCGGCTTTTGGATGGTTCTGGCGGTGAGTGGGGCGGCGTTCGTGGCGATGGGCTTGTTTTTTTCCAGCCTGTCGCGCGATCAGATCATCGCCGCGGTTCTCTCGTTCATGGGCATGATGATCCTGGTCGGGATCTTCCTGCTCGACCGAATGGTGCGTGGCAGCGACAGTCTGACCGTGGCCTTCAAGTCGGTTATTCGAGCGGTTTCGTTCATTCAAATGTGGATCAACGCGACGGACGGAAAGCTCTATATACGCGATTTGATCGTCGAAGGCTCCCTCGCAGTGTTCTGGCTGTTCCTGACGGCGAAGGTGTTGGAAGTCCGGCGCTGGAGTTGATGCTTGGTGTGAGATTATGGCAACTGAAACCCATCGCGACCACGAAATCGACGTCAACCCGTACATCGCCCTAATCACCGGGGCGACCTTCGGGATCGCGTTGTTGATCGGTTCGGCGGTGCTGTTCTATCTCGGCTGGACGCCGCTGATCGATTGGATTCGCGAGGGCAAGCGGGAAAAACTCTGGCAGCCGATGGCGGCCATCCTTCTGGCTTTGCTCGGCGAAGGCGTGATGTTCGTCGCCTTCCAATCGGCCCGCAAGGTCGAGCGCACCGATTCGCTGCTGCGCCGCATCCTCTACGGTTACAACGCGGCCTTTACCGCCAACTTGTTGTTTCTGCTGCTGCTGCTGGTCAACGTCTTCATTTATGTGCGCTATCCGTCGCCGGTCGATACCACGGCGGGCGGATTCTATTCGGTCAGTGAAATGACCAAGAAATTCACTTCCAGCCTGGAACGGCCCGTCACCGTCTACATGATTCTCGAGCCGAACAGCGAAAGCTATTCCTCGATGCAGACGATGCTCTCGGAAATGCAAAAGCTGAACCCGAAGTATTTCTCGTATCAGGAGATTCCGACCGATTCGCGCGGGCCGGAATTGCGACAGTTAGTCACCAAGTTCCCGCAATTCGGCCGCCGGCCGGGATTGATCGTGGCCCTCGGCGATGACCCGGAAAAGAACCACACGTTCATCGGCTCTGACGAATTGTCGGGCGCCGGCTTTGACCCTGAAGCCCGCGGTGCCCAACGCCGACAGTTCAACGGCGAAGTCCGGCTCATGCAGGAATTGTTGTTCCTGGCGGACGACAAGAAGAAGCCCATCTTGTACTTCACGCAGGGACACGGCGAACCCGACTTGAACGGCCGGGGCGATGGCGATCTGTCCGCCCTGCGCCAGCGCTTGGCGACAGCCAACTACGAAGTGCGTCCCTTGATGGCGACTACCGATCCCGACAAACTCACCATCCCCGACGATGCCGAACTGGTCGTCGTGGTCGGTCCCAAGAAATCGATGGCCGACATGTTGCCGGCGCTCAATAAGTACATGCATCCGGTCGAAGCCAAGAAGAAAAAAGGCAAGATGCTGGTGTTCCTCGGCCCGACGCCCGCCGATCGCGCTCGCGCGAATGTCATGACGGAAACCGGAATCGAAGGATTCCTGCGCGAGTTCAGCGTGGACCTGACCGGCGAACAAATACTCACGTTCGCCTTTCCTTATCAGGGCCGTATGGTCGTGGACCAAAGCCCGGAGGCGGTTTTCGTCTCCGCGACCACCGAGGCCGTGGATGCGAGGCACCCGTTGGCTCAGATGCTCAAGGATCAATCCGACCGTTGGTACGACGTACGCCAGGTTCGGCCGGGCGGCGGGCAAAACCCGGCATTTCGCGCCGAGGTGGTCCTCGGCACGTACGGGCTGGTCTGGCTGGAAAGCAACATGCAGCTAGCGGGCACGGCGCTCGATCAGCACCGACTCTTGCAGGTTGACGGCGCGATGCGCGAAAAGCGTTTGATGCGCGATGCGCTTCCCGTGGTCGTCGCGGTCACCGAGGGCCCTCCGCCTAATCCGCACTCGTTCGACCAACCCAGCGCCGGTCAATCGCCTCGCGTGATGGTCGTCGGCTGCTCGTCACTGACGTCGAACATGTTCCAGAGCCAGCGCTCCGGCGGCACGCAATTCGACATGGTGAAGAGTTGCATCGAATGGTGCCGCGAGCGCTACGCGGCCATCGGCGTGGAGCCGAAATCCCATCAGTACTTCATGCTCCCGAACAATGTGTCGTGGTGGATGCTCGCCTATCTTCCATGGCTCATGATGTTTCTGTTCATTTTGGGCTTTGGAATTATCGTTTGGACTGTGAGACGCAGATAATTCGAGTTGCACCATGAATCTAAGAACAACCTACTTCCTGTTCGCGTCGGTCTTGCTTGTGTTGATCGTGTTTGTGCTGGTGCTAACGTTCGGCACGCGCGGCGATGCGGAAGATTATCTATTCCCGGATTTGCACGACAAAACAGCCAAGTCCGAGGATGTCGCCAGGATCAAGCAGGAGATCGACAAGGTTGAAATCGAACGCCACAACCCGAGTGGTGAGACGCTGGTGTTCGAAAAGGAAGGCACGACCTGGGCTCTCGCGAAGCCGTACAAGGCGAAGATCGATGCGGCCGTGATCGACCGGCTGGTAGGTTCGCTGATTGATATCCGGCTCGACAAGAAGGCGCCCGCGACGACGTTGTCGCAGTCAGGCTTGGATTCGCCGTCGTCGGCCGTCTCGCTGCGCCGCGGCGGGAAGACCTATCGCGTACTCTTGGGCAATTTGACCTTGGGCAGCGGCGGGAACGTCTACGCCGCGACTGGCGACAAACCCAAGGAACCGGTCGTCTTCCGCCGGTCCGCGATCGACGAGATGTTCAAGTCCGGCAAAGACTCCGAAACGGCCGGCACCGCCGGCGAGGCGCTCAAGGGAATCACCGATTTTCGCCCGCGCGCCCTGCTCGCCGATGGTTCGCCCATCGCCTGGGAATCGGTTCAGAAAATCCTGCTCAAGGACGGTGGCAAGGAATTGGAATTGAAAAAGGACGGCGTGAACAACTGGCAGTTCCTCAAGCCCAACGATTTTGGCCCCGCCGATCCCGAAGGCGATCCGCCCGGTTCCGTCGTGGACAACATCGCGGGCGTGAAGCCGCTGCTGACCCGGCTGTCCGGACTGCAATTGCCGGCGGACGCCGCTGACATCGTCGAGGGCGCTGACGATTTCGCCAAGTATGGCGTGGAGCCGAACAAAGAGTCGATGCGCATCGAATTCGGCCGCCAATCCGGCGCGAACGAAACGCTGCTCATCGGCGGCAAGGCGGACGAGAAGGGCGAGAAAGTCTACGCGCGGCTGGATGGCGAGCGACTCGTGGTCAAGCTCCCGGCAGCCTCGCTGGAGCCGATTCGCAAGCTGATCGCCAGTCCCAAGTCGATGCGCGACCGCACCCTCACGCAGATTCCGGCATTTTCAATCGACGCCATCGACATCAAGCTCGGCGGCGATAAGCCGTTCGAGCTTCGCAAAGTCGGCTCGCCGCCGCAATGGCGCGTCTTTGAAGGAGGAGACGCCTTCGAGAACGCCAACGCCATGGCGGTCCAGCAGTTGATCGACACCCTCACGCAGCGCCGCACCATCCGCGATTTCCCCGATTCCGTCGGCGGCGACAAGTCCTTTGGCCTCGATCCGCCGGCGGTCGAAATCTCGCTGTGGCAGGAGGGCATCATCAAGGATGAGATGAAGGACCTCGGCTTCTTCGCCTCGATTTACATGCCTGCGCTCGTCAGGCGGCCGTCGCTGAAGGGCGAGGCGAATCTTCGCCTCAAGTTCGGCAAGAAGGACAAGGACATCGGTTACGTTCGCCGGCAAGTCGGCATCGTTTCAAATCTCCTGTCGATGCCGGACGCCACACTGACCATCGCCGCGCGGCCGTTCGCCGATTATTTGGACCCGACGCTGCCGTCGTTCCCCTATTCGAACGCGGTCAAGATCACGTTCAATCGCGGAGCGGTGAAGTACGAAATCGAGAAGGATCGCGGCGATCCCAGTTCGGCCGTGTGGAAGATTCTGCAACCGCCGGACCTGGCCGGGCGCGCCGGCGACGCGGAGAAACTCGCGCAAATCGTCGGCAACTTGCAAACGCTGCACGCGGTGAAAATCGTTACCCGCAAAGCGACCGACGCGGAACTCGAACGCTACGGGTTGAAGGTGCCCAAGGTCGAAGTCGCGGTATTCATCAAGGACGAGAAAGAGCCGAAGGTCTATCAATTGGGCAACGAAACCGAAGACAAGCTGCACTATTTCGCGAAAGTCAGCGGCAGCGACCGCGTCGTCCAGGTCGGCAAGGACCGTTTCGCGTCGTTGCTGAACGATGAAGTCTCCGACCCGACCATCTGGCGCTTGGATCCCTCCAGGATTACCAGCATCAAGATCACCGGCTGGAAGAAACTCACCGGCGGAACATTGCTCACGCTCAATCTGGTCCGCAAATCGGCCACGGAATGGAGCGTGAAAGACCAGGCCGACTATACGGTCGACGCCGGCAAAGCCGAAGCCTTCGCCGCCTCGCTGAACCTGGTGCGGGCCGATCATTTCGTCAAGGGAAAAGGCGGCCCCGACCCGCCCCACGCCCTCGACCTTCAAACCGATGCGCTTTCCATTGAAGTGACCGTCGAAGGGGAGAAAGAACCGTATGTGTTGACAATCGGCGCCGAAGAGAAACGCAACAACACCGACTACTACTTCGCCACCAGCAACCGCGTCCCGGGCACGGTGTTCCTGGTCTTCAAGGACCGCTTCGGCGAACTCCGCGCCAAGGGACGCGGGCATCTCCAAAAGCCGAAGTGACACAGGCGAGTATTTTGACGCCAAGGCTTGCGGAGCGCTAAGCGGCGACCGTATACTCGGCCCTGATGTCCGACGTGACGCGCATACTTTCCGACATCGAACAAGGCGACCCGCACGCCGCGGAGCGACTGTTGCCGCTGGTTTACGACGAACTGCGCAAGCTGGCGGCCCAACGGTTGGGCCAGGAAAAGCCGGGGCAGACTTTGCAAGCCACCGCCTTGGTGCATGAGGCGTATTTGCGATTGGTTCCGAGCGAGCCGCGGGAAGACCACGGGGATAAACCCCGTGGCTCGCAAGAGTTCGCCAATCGCGGCCACTTCTTTGCCGCAGCGGCCGAGGCCATGCGGCGCATCCTCGTCGACCAGGCCCGCCGCAAACAAGCGGATAAGCACGGCGGCGATCGGCGGCGCGTCGAACTCTCCGACGACCTTGCCGCCGAAGCCCGTTCCGACGATCTCGTCGCCCTGGATGAGGCCCTTACTCGACTGGAAAGCCACGACCCCGACGCGGCCCGACTCGTCAAGTTGCGTTACTTTGCCGGTCTCTCCCACCAGGAGGCGGCCGATTCTCTGGGCATCAGCCGCGGCGCCGCCGACCGCCTCTGGGCGCTCGGCCGGGCCTGGCTGTTCCGCCAATTGTCGAAATAGTTGATCAACTCTGGTTTTTCGCGCGCAGACTGCCCCCATTTCTCGCATTGAGTGATGAGGGCGATCGCGACCCGAACGGACATAGATCATGCCAACCTGGAACCCACGAGCGAACGAGCTATTCTTGAAGGCGCTGGAATTGCGCGTGCCCAGCGAGCGCCAGCAATACTTGGACGCCGCTTGTGCTGGCGATGCGGCGTTGCGGGCCGAGGTGCAAGCCCTGCTCGAAGCCAGCGAACGGGCCGGCAGTTTTCTGGAATCGCCCGCTCCCGCCCCCGATGTTACCGTCGATTTGCCACGAGTCAGCGAAGGCCCCGGCACCGTCATCGGCCCGTACAAGCTGCTGGAGCAGATCGGCGAGGGCGGGTTTGGCGTCGTTTTCATGGCCGAGCAGACACAGCCCGTGCGCCGCAAGGTCGCGCTGAAAGTCCTCAAGCCCGGCATGGACACACACCAGGTGGTCGCCCGCTTTGAGGCCGAGCGGCAAGCGCTGGCGATCATGGATCATCCGAACATCGCCAAGGTGTTCGACGGCGGGGCCACGCTGTCGGGCCGGCCCTACTTCGTGATGGAACTGGTCAAGGGCATGCCGATTACCGAGTTCTGCGACCAAAACCACTTGACCACGCGACAGCGGCTCGACTTGTTCATTCCCGTCTGCCAAGCCGTGCAGCACGCGCATCAGAAAGGCATCATCCACCGCGACTTGAAACCGTCCAACGTCCTGGTCACGGTGCATGACACGACGCCGGTGGTCAAAGTGATCGATTTTGGCGTGGCCAAGGCGCTCGGCCAGGAACTAACGGAGAAAACACTGTTTACCGCCTTCGCCCAAATGATCGGTACGCCGCTGTACATGTCGCCGGAGCAAGCGGGACAGAGCGGGCTGGACGTCGACACCCGCAGCGACATCTATTCACTCGGCGTGCTTCTGTACGAGTTGCTGACCGGCACGACGCCGTTCGCCAAAGATCGCTTCAAAAAGGCGGCCTATGACGAGATTCGCCGCATCATCCGCGAGGAGGAGCCGCCCAAGCCGAGCACGCGGCTGTCGGATCTTGGTAGGTCCTCTGCCGCCCCAGATCCCGCCGGGCAGGCTGGACCTACTTCGAGCCTCGCGTCAGTATCCGCAATGCGTCACACGGAGCCGGCGAAGCTGACAAAACTGATTCGTGGCGAGCTGGACTGGATCGTGATGAAGGCACTGGAGAAGGACCGCAACCGGCGCTACGAGACGGCCAGCGGCTTCGCCGCCGACGTGCAGCGTTACTTGAGCGACGAACCTGTGCAGGCTTGCCCGCCGTCGGCGGTCTATCGCCTCAAGAAGTTCGTGCGGCGAAACAAGGGGCCGGTGCTGGCCGCGGCGGTCGTCCTGCTGGCGCTTGTGGCTGGCATCGTGGGGACGACGTGGGGGCTGCTGCGCGCCGTGTCGGCGCGGCAGGCTGAGTCCGACGAACGCAAACGCGCCGAGCAGGAGAAACAGATTGCCCAAGCGGTCCGCGACTTCCTGCAGAAGAAGCTGCTGGGACAGGCGGACGTGCTCCGGCAGGCCGACGCCTTGCGCGACGCCGGCGGGCAGTCGGCCGAGGCGAAGTACAACCCGACCGTCCGCGATCTGCTCGACCGCGCCGCGGCGGAGCTGGTGCCGGAAAAGATCGACGCCCAATTTCCCAAGCCGCTGGTCCAAGCCGAGATCCTACAAACGATCGGCGAGACGTACGATGGCATCGGCGAATATAGGCTGGCGATCGACCACTTGCAGCGCGCCCTGGACCTACGGCAGCAGCATTTGGCCCCCGACCACCCGGACACGCTGGACACCCTCCATACGCTTGCCGTGGCGTACCGGGACGCCGGGAAGCTACCGGACGCGGTCCGCCTGTTGGAGCAAGTGCGGGACAAGCGGGCCATGCACCTCGGCCCGGACCACCCGGACACACTGGACACCCTCCACAACCTTGCCGTGGCGTACCACCATGCCGGGAAGCTACCGGAGGCGGTCCGCCTGTTGGAGCAGGTGCGGGACAAGCGGGCCGTGAACCTCGGCCCGGACCACCCGCACACTCTGGCCACCATGGACAGGCTCGCCTGGGCGTACACAGAAACGGGGAGGTTTCCGGAGGCCATTGCCCTGTATGAGAAGACGCTGGAGCTGAGAAAGGCCACGCTCGGTCCCGATCACCCGCACACGCTCGAAACCAGGGACGGCCTCGGCGGCACCTACTCGAGGGCGGGCCGGTTCAAGGAGCCCATCGCTTTGCACCAGGAGACGCTGAAGCTCCGGATGGTCAAGCTGGGCCCCGACCACCCCCACACGCTCTTGAGCATGAACAAGCTCGCCGGCGCCTTGCACAATGCGTTCCAGCTTAAGGAGGCCATCGCGCTCTTTGAGGACACGCTGAAGCTCAGCAAGGCCAAGCTCGGTCTCGAACATCCTCAGACACTCACGAGCATGGAAAATCTCGGCCGGGCCTACAACCAGGTCTACCGGTTCAAGGAGGCCATCGCCCTGCTCGAGGAGGCGCTGAAACTGAAGCGGGCAACGCTGGGCCACAACCACCCCGCCACACTGACGAGCATGCAAAGCCTCGCCTGGGCCTATCAGGGAGACGGCCGGCTCAAGGAGGCTCTGACGCTCTTGGAAAAGGCCCTGGAGCTTAGCGAACACAAGCAGGGCCGTAACCACCCCGACACGCTCGAAACCATGGATCGGCTCGCTGGTGCCTATCGGGCGGACGGCCGGCACAACGAAGCCCTCGCCCTGCTCGACGAGACCGTGAACCTCAGGAAGGCCACGCTCGGCCCGGATCACTGGCGGACGCTCGTAAGCATGCAACGCCTGGCCTATTCATACAGCGACCAGCCGTACGCCAACCAGGGCGACCATGTAAAGGCCGAGCGGTTGCTTCGCGAAACGCTCGCCCTGCAAAGGAAGGCAGAGGACACGGAGGCCCCCTGGATGGCCATGACGCTCGGATCCTTGGGCTGGAACCTGCTGAAGCAGCAGAGGCATGGCGACGCCGAGCCGGTCTTGCGCGAGTGGCTGGCCACGCGTGGGAAGAAGGAGCCCGACATCTGGAACACCTTCAACATCAAGTCCATGCTCGGCGAGGCGCTTTTGGGCCAGACGAAGTACGCCGACGCCGAGCCGCTGCTTGTGCAGGGCTACGACGGGCTGAAGCAGCGCGAGGCGAAGATCCCGGCGGAGGATAAGGTCCGCCTGACCGAGGCCCTGGAGCGGCTCGTGCAACTCTACGAGGCCTTGGACAAGCAGGACGAAGCAGCCCGGTGGCGTGCGGAGCTAGCGTCCAGAAAGACACCGCCAAAGGAAGAGAAAAAACTGCCCCCAAAGAAGTAAGGGCAAGCCGACTGTGACGGAAAAAGAAAGCGGCCGGTGAGTCCCAACCGCGAAGAAGGACACTCACCGGCCCGGCCTCGCCCCGGCGCTCGGTTTGCGCGCCGGGAACGATGCCCCCTCATTCTATCGCAGACCAATCTGGAAAAGGAGAACTTACCATGTCATTCACCAGTTGGCTGCGCAACTTCCGTTCTGGCCTCGCTCCGAGCCGGTCGCAATGCAAGCACCGGCGGGAAAAGTCGCTTCGGACCGCAAGCCATCGACTTCATCTCGAACTCCTGGAAGACCGTTGTGTACCGGCCATGTATGCCGTCACGGAACTGGGCACGCTTGGCGGCACGCTCTACGGCTATGGCAGTGCCGCCTCCGATCTCAACCAGGCCAGCCAGGTGGTCGGCTGGGCCTACACCGCGGACGGCTTCAACCACGCCTTCCTCTCGGAAAATGGCACGATGATCGACCTCGGCACCCTGGGAGGAAGCGCCAGTATCGCCGAGGGCATCAACGACGTGGGCCAGGTGGTCGGCCGGTCACTTCTCCCGGATGATGGGGCCGAACACGCCTTTCTCGTCAACCCGCAAGGGGGCGTGTGGTTCCAGGACAGCGACCTGGACGGGCGCAACGATTTCATGATGGATCTGGGAACGTTGAATGGAAG
>JBGQCZ010000150.1:0-9545 GCA_041495645.1 Gemmataceae bacterium
CTTGTCGAATTTCGCCGTCCGCGAACTCGCTCGCGATTACCTCGAATTCGCCGACAAGAGTCTGCTGAACTTCGACGACACGGAGTTGCAAGCGATTCGCCGGCAGATGAAAAACAACGATTTGGAAATCTCCCGCAAGGACGGCTGGAAGGTGATCAAGCCGGTGGAACAGAAGGGTGACGATCAATCGCTCGACGATCTGGCGAAGCAAGTGGCTCGGTTGCGTGCGGATCGAGTCGCGGCGTATGCACCCGCGGATCTTAAACCGTTCGGATTGGACGCGCCTGCAGCCGTCGTGACGTTCGTATTGGAGAAGGAAGGCAAACCGATTCAGCACGCGCTCAAGATCGGCGCTCCCGTCGATGCGAAGATGGCTGACGGCGATCGTTACGCGATGCTCGAAGGGGCGAAAGTTGTCGGCGTGCTTGGCCGCATGTTTGCGAAGAAACTGCTTGGCGAGCCGATCGCCTTCCGCGACCGCAGCTTGATTCGCCGCCTGCCGGAACCGGACAAAATCACGCTCGAACGTGGCGAACGCGCCGGGCCGAACAAAGCCGTTTTCGCGAAGATGGAAGGAAGCTGGAAAATGGCGGCCCCGGTCGCGTCCGACGCCGAACATGCCGACCTGGAGGATTTCGTCAATGCACTGTTCAAACTGCGCGCCGACGAATTCGTCAGCGAAAAGCCCACGCCGGAAAAGCTCAAGGAATACGGGCTCGGCAAGCCCGAATCGACCTGGCGATTCTTCAGCGGCGACAAAGAAGTCCTGGTGCTGATGACCGGCAAGCGCGACGCCACCGAACAGCGCGTTTATGCAAGACTGGGTTCCGGCGACACGGTCTTTTTCTTGGACCCAAACGTGACCGGCCGCGCTACTGCCGAATACCGCAAGCGAGCGCTGGTATCCGGTTTCGACGCCGCTCAGGTCGAGGCCTTGACCATTGGCGGCGAAGGCGGCGCGTTCACGTTGCGTAAAGCCGAAGGTATGTGGAAAGCAGACGGCAAGCCCGACATCAAGATCAACCAGGAAGCCGTGACCAACCTGCTGGCCGCGTTGGCCGGACTCAAGGCCGAACGGTTCATTCGCGACAAAGACGCACCGAAGGCACTCTACGGACTGGAGAAACCGCGCCGCACCATCATTGCTCAAACCGCGATGGGCATGCGCCAGGAATTGCAGTTGGGCAACCTCGAAGGCGGCAGCAAGCGCGCCTATGCCGCTTTGCCCGGCAAGACCGAGGTCGTGGTCTTGAGCGAGGCAGACACGATGAAGCTGGACAAGGATTTGAAGGGACTGTCTGAAAAGTGAACAAGAAGAATGAACCACAGAGACACAGAGAAGAAAACATTCTCTTCTCTGTGCCTCTGTGGTTCATTCTTCTCGTTAGGGCGCTTCGATCTTGTCCCCGACCTTCTTGTTTGCGAGTCGTTTGTCGTCGGGGAAGGTCGTCAGCACCAGGCCCTTGAATTGCACTTCCTGCGGGACCGTGTTCGAGTGTAGTTGCAGTCCGATGGGGCCTTCCTTAATGCGATCCGGTTCCGGGTCGCGCCAGTCCAATACCAGCACGCCGTTGGCGACCACGCGAATGCGGTTGCCTTGGGCGAAAATCTCGATGTCGTTCCAATCGTGCTGCTTGTTGACCTTGATGGCCGGCCGATTGTCGGCCTTCAAGCCTCCCGCTCGGCCATAGAGATCGTAGAGGCCCCAGCCGCTCGGGAACATCACCAGATGGCCCTTGTAGGTGAACGGATCGCCGCGGTCGGGCGCGACCGCGCCCCACATGGCAATTCCGGAGTGCATCTCGGATTCCGCGAGTTTCCCCGAGAACGCAAGATGGAAATCGGTGAACTTTCGCTTTGTCAGCAAATAGGTGCTGACTTTGACTTCAGTCTTGTTCTTCCCAACGATAATTCCTTCCTTCACGGACCAAAGGTCCTTGTTGCCTTCCCAGTCGTCGATGCTCTTGCCGTCGAACAACTCGATCCGTTCCGATTTTCCCTCGCGCGGCGGCACTTCTTTCTGGGCCAGGACCGACGCGGGGACAAGCAGGAGCAAGCAGAGAGAGAGGTGGCGCATGATGTTCCTCAGCCTTGGTTGAACAAATCCGAACCGTCGCCTATCATCGGGCATCGACAAGCGGAATGCAAGGCGCTGGCATTCACGGGTGCACGATCAGGTTTGTACAAAAGAGCAATCACCACGGATTTCACCGATAACACGGATAAGAAGATGGCAGGATTGTTGTCTCATCAGTGCTATCAGTGAAATCCGTGGTTGATCTCTTGCGGACCAATTAGCTGAACGCTCATGGCCCGGCCAAATATGCTAACCTTTTCGGAATATGCCGCGCTATGCCTGCTCCGTTCCGGGTCGCCCAGATGGATGCGACTGTGACCATGCCGCCTCCAACCCGCCCGCCGGCCGAGTCGAATTGGCCGGTGTTCGCGGCGACCTACGGCCGAGCGATCCTCGATTGGTTTCGGCAAGCAGAGCTTTCGCCGCCGCAAATCGAATCGCTGGTTCGCGATCTCATGCAGTGGTTCGGCCGCGAATTCCCGCAGGTGTCTGCCGAGCCGTCGCTCAAGTTTCGCCCCTGGCTTCAATATGCGGGCCATGCAGCGTGGTGCCGGCTGATGGAATCGCGCGTGAACGCCGTGGGCAAGGACAATGCCACCCCCGAGCAGAATCTGTTGCTTTCGGAAGCGTCCCACGATTCGTTCTTGAAAGCCCTGGAAGCGGAATGCTCGCACCAGCGGCGTCGCGAAGTCCTGCCGCGCGTGCAGGCGTCGGCGGACCCAACGGATTGGGAAGTGTTTTACGGAGTGGTGCTGGAAGGGATTCCGGAGTCCGACGTGGCCGCGCAGGTTCAGGGCACGAAGCGTTCGGTGCGCGCGGCCGTCTTTCGCGTGTATCGCACGCTTGAGGATGAACTGAAGCGCGTGGAAGAACTGTTCTGACCCATCGAGAAAAACGGCCTGCCATGCTCCGCTGTTTGTCGCCGGAACAACTCGACGATTTGCTCGACGGGCAGATGGAAGCACCGGACCAAGAGGTCTGGGCGGTCCACCTGGACGAGTGCCCGCGCTGCCGGCAGATGTTCGACGATCGTACGGCGACGCCCGACGCGGAGCAATGGCGGCTGGCGGCGCTTGAAATGCCCGAATTGGCGGCCGACGAACTCAATCTGCTCGAATCGTTGAAGCAAGTTCCCGCTCCGGCCCCGCAGGCTAACGGCCGTGGCGGAAAGGCCGTTGACTACAGCCGTTTTTTTCGTGGCGACTCGCTGAAGGGCAACGGCGCCGACGCGTCCGACGGGCAGGTAATGAGAACTGCGCCGACCAAGTCGCGCCTTCCGGAGGTGCCGGGCTTCGAGATTCTCGGGGAACTCGGTCGCGGCGGCATGGGCGTGGTCTACCGCGCCCGGCAAACTGCCTACGACCGGCCCGTGGCTCTGAAGATGATCCTCGCCGGGCATCAGGCCAGCACCGAGGATTTGGGCCGCTTCAACGACGAAGCCGAGGCCATCTCGCGGCTCCGCCATCCGCACATCGTGCAGATTTTCGAAGTCGGACAAATCGACGGCCGCTTGTTCTTCGTTCTCGAGTATGTCGAAGGCGGGACGCTGGCCGACAAAATCAAAGGCAAACCGCTGCCGGCGCGATCTTCGGCTCAACTGGTCGAGTCGCTGTCGCGGGCCATGTACTACGCACACTTGCGCGGCATCGTGCACCGAGATCTCAAGCCCGCCAACGTGCTGCTTCATGGCCGCAAGGCCTTTCTCGACATCCCCGAAGATGCCGACCGCTTGCCCGAAGACTGGGACTTCCGCCGCTACATGCCGAAGATCACCGACTTCGGCCTCGCCAAGCTGCTCGACCGCAACACCGGCAACGGACATACAGCGAGCGGCGACGTGGTCGGCACGCCCAGCTACATGGCGCCGGAACAGGCGCAGGGCAAGCCTTACCCGATCGGGCCAACCACCGACGTCTATTCCCTTGGCGCGATTCTGTATGAGATGATCACCGGCCGGCCGCCATTTCAGGGCGCGACGCCCATGGACACGCTCTTTCAGGTTCACACCCAAGAACCGGTTCCGCCGCGCAAGATCGTCCGCGACATTCCCGCCAATCTGCAGACCATTTGCTTGAAGTGCCTGCGTAAGGAACCGGCAGAGCGATACCACTCGGCCGAGGAATTGGCGGAAGACCTGCGGCTGTTTCTCGAAGGGCTGCCGATCCAGACTCGCGGCTTGCATCCGGTCTGGCGGAGTATTCGCGAATTCCAGGAAAGCGTCGGGCAATGGTTCATGGCGGGCCTGGTGTTCGTGTTGTCGTTAATCGCAGGCGGATTGCTGATTGCCATGTGGATGCGCAACCCGCATTCACCGGACGTTGCGACACCGACGCCCGACGCGGCGGTCGTGCGCGAAAACGCATCGCTACGATTACGGCTGGCGCAAACTGCCTGCGAGCGCGGCGAGATCGCGCACGGTCTGGCCGAAATGTCGGCGCTGCTCGAACAGGTTGAGCACAACCCGGAATTGCAACCATTTCAGAGTGTAATTTCCAATAACGTCGCTGCTTGGGCGCGTCAAACACCCGTCCTGATCTTCGTGGCTCCCGAAGCGACTCAAGCTGCGGTACTGCTCAGCCGCGCCGGGGGATTCGAGGTGGACGCAATCGGTATGGATCGGAGATTGATTCGCCGGCAGGTTCCGTCGGGCGGCAAGTTGGCGGAATTGCCGAAAGGCGACCGGTGCCAGTTCATTTCAGGCACTGCGGACGGCGGTTGGCTGGCCGCGTGGGCAGGCTCCGGCCCGCGCTGGTGGGACCTCGTGACGAATCGACTCGAAGCGACACGCGAATTCGACGACGTTGCGAATTGCAAAGGCATCGACCTGTCGCCCGACGGAACTTCCTTACTTTTGCGCGCTGAAGGGCGAGGCACCATGCTACTGTTGCTGGTGCGCGAACCTGGCAAGAACGAAATCACCGCCGATCCGTACCCGGAGAAAGCCGACACTGCCGCGACCGCGTGGCATCCACGCGGCAGTTTGGTCCTGATCGGACGAGAAGACGGCACGCTATCAGCGGCCGCGATCAAGCCGTGGGAAGTGCGACGCAAAACGACGCTGCCGGCCGGCATCACCGCAGTGACTTGGATTGGAGCGGACATTGCTGCTGTGGGCTGCGCGGACGGGCATATTCGTTTTTGGAATGCCACCGGCTCTGCTGTGCCGGAACCGAGCCCGATTCGCGCGCACGCGCCTGGCGCCGTGGTCGTTGCAAGCGGCGCAAATGGGATGCTTCTTTCGGGCGGCAACGACCGCTCGGCGAAACTTTGGAACATCGAAACCGGCGATCTGCTGGCGGTCATGCCGCACCCTGCTGCGGTTCAGGAGGTCGCCTTTGTGAAGGACGGAAAGGCCTTCCTGACGCGAGACGCGCTAGGGACGGTACGCGTTTGGACGGTGCCGCAGGGAATCGATACCGCCTCGTTTGCGTACCAGGGCACTGCGGCCAGACGCCCAGAAGTCAGCACGAATGCCGAGGCCTTGGTGGTGGTGTTGAACAATGGTCGCGTTGTCAACTGGCAAGGGACTGGTTCGGAATGGTCGCGTTCTGTGAAGGTCCCAGCGACTAACGCGACGTTTGATTTGGCCATGCCGAGCCCGGACGGCTTAACGTATCTGACGGCCGGGACCGACAACGGCAAGCATGCGGTGCAGTTTTGGGGCCTCGATCAACAGCCGCACAAGCAGCCGTTGCTGCACGATTCGCAAGTGACCATTGCGGCTTTTCGGGCCGACGGAAAGGCACTTCTGACGGGCACGGTCAAAGGTTCCGCCCAACTTTGGGAGCTGGCCGGCGGAGTGCGCCGCGATCCGGCGCTGTCGCATCCCGGGGCTATTCGGTGCGCGGCGTTTCGACCCGATGGCCAAGCGGTGATCT
The DNA here is from genome assembly GCA_041495645.1 of Gemmataceae bacterium. Classification (GTDB taxonomy): domain Bacteria; phylum Planctomycetota; class Planctomycetia; order Gemmatales; family Gemmataceae; genus JBGQCZ01. The sequence continues at coordinate 5,956 of JBGQCZ010000150.1, forward strand.
TGGGCGGAGCGGGCGAAGCCCGGGTGTGGTCGCTCGAAAAGGCCAACGAACCGCTGAGCCCGCCATTGCGCCATGCGGAGACGGTCGTCGAAGTCGGATGGGAGGCGGAAGGCCGCGTGGTGCGCACGCTCGATATTCGCCATGTCGCCCGCCGCTGGGATTTCGCCACCGGCCAACGCCTCGATCCACCATCGCCAATTCCGGCCGATGCGCAGGTCGTTGCCCACAGTCCAAATGGCGATCAATGCCTCACTCTCGGACCGGATGGCGCCCTGCGATTGCTTTTGCAGGGCGGAAAGATCGACCCTCTGACGCCCTCGTTCCCGGCAGAATGGAAATGCGCATCGTTTTCAGCCGACGGCCGTTGGCTGCTCACCGGATGGTCCGACGGCGTGCGACTGTGGGACGGGACCACGGGCCGGGCGGTGGGACCATTGTTGCGTTCGCCGAGTTTGAGCGGAGCGGCATTTGTTCAGAACCAATCGTCCATCGTTACGTGGTCAACGACCGAGGCCAAACTCTGGACGCTTCCGATGCCGGTTTCGAAGCAGGCCGACGAATTGAGGACTTGGCTTCAAGGTCGAACGGGCCTCGACCTAGCTCCCGACGGGTCGCTGCGTTTCCTTGATGGCGCGCAGTGGGGGAAGTCCCGGTCCCGCTGAAGCGCGCGAAAACCAAATATGCGGGCGGACAATTTCAACGCATATATTTGAAAATCAAAGACTTATGTTGTTCTGACGCCGACGCGAAGGACCGGTCGATTGTGACGCAACACGAATGCTGGAACGTGCCGCATTTGTGTCGCGATGGTTTTTCTCAGCGCTGCGGGCTGTGGTAAATCGCGGGATTGATGGAGGGCAATCGCGGTCCGCCGACCGGCATCCGGCGGGCTTCAGTAGGTCGTGGCGGGGGAAGCGGTTCGACTTCAGGACCGGTCGGCGCCAATGGCGGAACCGGAGTTTGGTCGGGTGGACTGAGATGTCGCCCGTTCGCCCACTGAGCGCATGGCCAAGGCGACCAGTTCGTCGGGTAATAGCCGAACGTGGTTCCCGGATGAATGCTTGGCGGGCTATATTTCGATTTGCACAGGCCCTTGCACATGTCGTAGGCGGGATCCTGAACAGTCTGGCGCCCGCTGCTCGTGGACGGGCGGCACGATTGGCAATAGGGACTTTGCGAGTAGCCGGCGGTCGCGAGTAACAAGCCCAGTGCAGCCGCCAAGCAGAAACGCGACAATGAAACCGGGAACATGCGTGTCTCGCTCTCGGGAATGAGGCCGTGACGCAAGGTCAAGGCCATGATTTCCCGGCCCCCGTCAATATCCAGTCGCGCTTGCTCCGCCCCTTGAGGGAGAAACGCCGCGTCCGCTTGAACCAGGGTTGCCGGAACCGAACCCGGAGACACCGGCCCCATTCATCGCTCCCGCGCCGCTGCCCGTACGCCCAAACCCCGCGCTTCCGCTGCCTGTCCGGCCGACGCCGCCCGTTGCCGGATTGTTGTTGTAGTAATGCGACAGATTGCTGAAGGTCACGGAGTGACCGGTGCCTCGTCGCATCTGCGGGTCGTTCAAATCTTCGGCTTCGAACGGGCCATTGCTTTGCCCGCCAAACAGGGCGTTGCGGAATTCCATTTGCGGTCGCGTAATCCCGAAGTAGTTGATCGCGGGATTGCCGCGCCCGACGATATTCAGGCACGGGCTGAAGGCGGGCGAGCTGCCAGGGTAGCCGCCCGGCGGTCCGCCCGGATAACCCGGCCGATATTGCGCCTGCGCCGGCGAACCGGCGCCGACTGCGAATCCAAACGTCGCCAGGGCCGAAAGCACGAACGTCTTCATCGGGATCTCCGTCGAGTCAGCGCGCCTATTTCATCCAGCGTAACGCCGGAAGCGCGGATGTCAACGACGCTCCTCCCGGTATCTCCGTCGAATTCTTCGGCTCCAACGAACCACCGGGGCGAGCGTGCTTGGTTTCGATCGGCGCGGATTCTTCACCTCGGCCGGTGCATCCGGCACAAATTCCCGAGGTTTGCGATCTTACGGGAACGAATTGATATTTCGTCCCGATACCGTCTGTTCGGTCGTGGCGGCGAGCAGAGTGATGCCGAGCAGCCGTTCAATCGGTTCTAGAACTCGATTCAGCCAGGTCGTGTAGGTGATGATCGGCTGGGCCATCACGTAGATGCGATCGCCGGGCAGCAACTGGTAATTGGTGCGCGTATTGCCCGCCCGCGTAATGCCGCACCAATCGATGGGCAAGACCTGGTCCTTGCAGCCGGCGCCGAGCGGGGCCGGCCGAGCCACCCAAATGTGCTTTTTCGAGGCCACGGTGGGCAGTCCGCCGATCATTGACATCGCGTCCAGCACCGTCTCGTTCCCCGTCGCCGGGAAGCGAAACACCTGCTCGCCGTATCCACCGCCGTCGGCAATGATGTAGTAATACTTGCTGTTGTAAGCGTAAACACTCAGCGAAACCTCGGGCTTGATCAACGTATCGGACAGGTGTTTTTCAATCGCCTCATTGGCTTGATCGAGCGTCATGCCACAAACATAGACGCTGCCGTACTTGCCGAGGCGAACCGTTCCGTCCGGATTCAGGATGTGCTCGCCGCGAATCTGCTGGACCGATCCCATCGAAGCCAGCGATGCGGTGACTTTGGGTTTGGGCACGAGCATGGCCAAATGCCGGCGAATGGCTTCTTCGGCCTGTTCCACCGTCATGTCCGCGACCAGCACCGACCCGTAGGTCATTCCCAAGTGAACGCGGCCTTCGGGGCCGACCGGATATAGACCCTGAATCGGCTCTTCGCGCAGGGCTTGCGGGCAGTACACGGCGATCGCATCGAGCGGCTGAATCTTGTACGGGCCCTTCGGAATCGCCCGGATCACATCGATTAGCAGGATATCCGGGATTTCGATCATGTATTCGGGGTGGGAAACTTTCTGTTTCTCGGTCGGAAGATTGTATTCGACCGGCGTCATTCGCTGACGGTGTGGCTGAATGATTGGCTGCATGCCTGTCTGCATGTTCGGTTGCATCATAGGCTGCGATGGTTGCTCCGAACCTGGTCCCATCACCTCGAACAGCGGTCGCATGGGCTGGCCCGGAGTAAAGCAACCCGATGCCAGCAGGCTCAGGCCCAGCAATCCCAGCGCGGGCAACCCCAACGTGCGATGCATGGCGAACTCTCCATCGGCCGGCCCCGGCGCGAGGCGAAAGCGGCTCCCAAAACGGTCCTTCGACCGTTACTATCGGCAAAACCCACCGGGTCGATAGAGAGAATGGCGGGGAACGCCTGGAATTGCCAAAGTTTGGCGCGGGCTGGACGATTTGGGGGTCTTCGGCGCATTGTCGCAACGCGAAACGACGATGTTCCAGCTTCACGGCTGGAAAATTGGTGGAGCGGGCACTTAGCCCACGAAAATGCCCCCCATGAAGCCGGGATCCTGCAAGACTTCGTCGATCAGTGCCCGGGTCGTGCCCTTGAAGAATCGCACTTTGCCGGGCACCCCCGTTCCCGTGGCGGTCACGATTTCTCCGTTGAACCCAAGTGTGCAGATCGGAAATACGCAGCAGTTCAGCGCCACTGTCACC
>JBGQCZ010000151.1:0-9514 GCA_041495645.1 Gemmataceae bacterium
AGCGGCTCATTTCTTATCGTAGATTCGTTGCATTTTTTTTGTTTGCTCTACCTGCACTTTCAATGCTTTTCGATCCTCTTCGGTTCTTTGATCGGCTTCGATTGCCCGCTCAGTCATTTCAATCAGTTTCTTTTGTTCCGTTAAGAAGTTTCGCGCAGCTTTGACCGCCTCTTCGACTCGCTCGACTTCAAACGGACCGGTCTTGTCGATCAGGTCTTGAGTCTGATCGATCTGTTCGCGCGCTTCGCGTAGTCTTGTTCTCGCCTTGGACAGAGTCTCTTCATCGCGTTTTGCTTCGAGAATTCGCAACGCGGCCTCGAGATCATCCCATGAATTGTTCATGAATCGGACCGATTTATGGATCGCGGGCGACAGGCGCTCGTTGAGTGTTTTCAATTCACGATCGGCACGCTGCTCTTTGGCTTGTTCGGCCACCTCACGCTTCCAACGCGGGTCCGTGTTCTTCGAATGCACGACCAGTCCCAGGCAGACGATCGGAACCAGAAGCACCAGCACCAGAAACGACCAGCGAATCGGGCTGGCGAGGTAGCGTTGAATGTTCAGCGGCACGGCGGCGATGATTCCGCACACGGCGCCGGCCACGTGTCCCGCCCACCAGAATTTGAGGTTGCCGAACCAACTCAGCAGGCCGATCCAAATCATCCACCAAATGAAGGCCATGCCGACCCGCTGAATGCCGGTTCGCACGACTTCCCGTGGCAAGTGTGCCCGGTTTAGGGCGAACCACGCGGCCGTCGCCAACATGATTCCGCACAGGGCCCCGGACGCGCCCAACGGCGCGACCGTCGGATTGTGCCAGAGCGTGACGCATACGCTGCCGAAACCGGAGACGAGATAGATTAACAAGAAGCGCCACCGGCCCCACATCTGCTCGGCCCGCGGACCGAACGACATGAAGGTGGACATGTTGATGAGCAAGTGGAAGAGGTCGAGATGAACGAAGCCGGTGGTGAGCAAGCGCCACCATTGGCCGTTCAGAATATCGGCGCCGGTAAGACCGCCGGTCAGGTGGCGCGCTTCGGCGTTGCCGCGTGTAAGGAAGTCTTTGATGCTCTGTTTGCCGTTATGAGCTAGGCCCATCGCGATCAGAAACATCCCGATATTAGCGGCGAGAATCAAATAAGTGACGACGGGCCGGGCGCTGTTCTGAAAATCGGCACGTACGGCGTTGGTGTGGCTGGCCGGCGAGTCGTGATCGAGTTCCGGCTCGGCGAGTTCCTGTCGTGGCGCGAACCTCGGCAACTGGCCGTCGCGCACGAGGGCCAGCGCTTTCGGCGACGCCACCACCGCCTGGCCGTCGCGTGTCAGTCGATAGCCCTGGCCCTTGCCGGTTTGCCAATCGCTCTGTTCGATCAGCCCGGCCAGGCGCAGGTCGTCGAGTGGGCCATCGAATTTGCGCTTGTCGATCCCCATCGACTGGGCGAATTCGCCAGGATACCATGGCGCTTCGCCGGCTTGGGAGCAGAGTTTGAGGATCGTATCGTAGGGCGGGGCGCTAGCGCTGCTCATGGCCGGGTTGCTCGAAAAGGTCGGAAAGCCACTGCGGACATTATCGCGAACCCGGCATAGATTGTCGATCAACCGCGAAGGCTCTCTCCATGTTGAATTTCCATCCCGATGTCGCGTTCGCCATTCAAGCCCGGCTGCCCGTGGTCGCGCTCGAGTCGACAATCATCGCGCACGGCCTGCCCTGGCCGATGAACATGGAAACCGCCGTGGCCGCGGAGGAGGCGATTCGCGGCGTCGGCGCGGTGCCGGCCACGATCGCGGTGATCAATGGCGTGCCGACCATCGGCTTGACCCGGCAGGAGATCGAAACGCTGGCGAAGCGCTCGGATGTCTTGAAGGCCAGCCGGCGCGATCTGGCGGCGGCGATGGTTACCGGAAGAACCGCCTCGACGACGGTCGCGGCGACGATGTATCTGGCTCATCGCGCGAAGATCAGCGTCTTCGCAACGGGCGGAATCGGCGGGGTTCATCGCGGGGTCGAAGCGACGTTCGACATTTCGGCCGACTTGATTGAATTGAGCCGGACGCCCGTGGCCGTTGTATGTTCCGGGGCGAAGAGCATCCTCGACGTTCCCAAGACGCTGGAGTTGCAGGAAACACTCGGCGTGCCGGTCGTGGGCTATGGAACCGATCATTTTCCGGCGTTTTTCGTTCGTTCGAGCGGGTTGCCCGTGTCGGTCCGGATCGATTCACCGGCCGACGTGGCGAAGTTCCTGCGTGTGCACTGGGAAATGGGCGGCGGCGGAGCGTTGATCGTTCAACCCGTGCCCGAAAGCGCAGCGCTGGCTGCAGACGAATTTGACAAGGCGCTCGTGGAAGCGAAGCGCCGCATCGGCAACATCCGCGGCTCCGCCGTCACGCCCGCGCTGCTCAAGGCATTGGCCGAAGTCACCGGTGGAAAGTCGCTGCAAGCGAATCGCGAACTCGTGATCGAAAACGCGAGGCTGGCGGCGAGGATTGCGATGGCGGGATGATGTGCGGCTTCGCTCTCCAATTCCTCTGCGGCCTCAGCGCCTCTGCGTGAGCTTTGAGAAGAAATGCTCACGCAGAGGCGCTGAGACCGCAGAGGTGCAATTCAAACGCCGTACAGCGGGCCGAACTTTGTGCGCAGGTATTCGATGAACGGCTTGTGGCTCAATGGCCGGCCGGTGATGCGTTCGCACAATTCCGTTGGGCGGTAGCGCTGGCCGTGGCGGTGAATCTTGTCGGTGAGCCAACTCTTCAGACGGCCGAAATGTCCGTGGCGGAAATCGACGTCGAGAGTTTCTCCGCCCAAATCTTTGCGCGCTTGCTCCATGAACTGAGCGGCAAAGAGATTTCCGAGCGTGTAGGTCGGGAAATATCCCAGCCCGCCAAAGCTCCAATGGATGTCTTGCAAACAGCCCTTGGCGTCATCGGGCGGCGTCAGGTTGAGCAACTTGCCGAAGGCGCCATTCCATGCGCCGGGTAGATCGGCGGGCTTCAGATCGCCGGAAATCAGGCCCTGTTCTAATTCGAAACGCAGGATGATGTGCAAATTGTAAGTCGCTTCATCGGCTTCGACGCGAATGAACGAAGCCTGCACGTCGTTGATCGCGAACAGAAAATCATCGAGGTTCACGTCGGCCAGCGCGCCCGGAAATGCCTGTTTGGCCTTGGGGAAAAAGAACTCCCAAAACGGCCGGCCGCGGCCGACCTGGTTTTCCCACAACCGCGATTGCGATTCGTGAATCCCGAACGACGCGGCGGACCCGAGCGGCGTGCCAAAATGTTCGGCCGGTAGATTCTGTTCGTAAATGCCGTGCCCGGCTTCGTGCAAAATGCCGAAGAACGATTCGTTGAAATGGCGGGCATTGTAGCGCGTGGTGATGCGGCAATCGCCGGGGCCGATGCCGGAGCAAAACGGGTGCGTGGTCACGTCGAGCCGGCCCGAGGCAAAATCGAAACCGATCGCTTCGCCAGCCATCTTACCGAGCCATTGCTGCTGTTCTGTTGGATAATCGCGATGGAGAATCTCGCGGTTGGGTTTGCGCTTCGAGGCCAGCAACGCAGTCACGAGCGGAGTGAGATCGGCGGCGAGATCGGCGAACAGCTTGCGGATGGAAAGCGTCGATGCTCCCGGCTCGAATTCATCGATGAGGGCGTCGTACGGATGGTCCTTGAAGCCGACGCAATCGGCCTCGCGCCGCTTCAGCGCGACGACCTTTTCCAGCCACGGTTGAAACGGCTTGTAGTCATTGGCAGAGCGGGCTTCCGTCCAAACTTGCTGGGCGCGGGTGGTTGTCCGGGCCAGTTCCTCAACCAGTTCGGGCGGAATCTTTACGGCCCGGTTGTAACTCCGGCGAATCTCGCGGACGTCGGCCAATTGTTCCGAAGGAAGCGTCGTCGAGCCGAGTTCGCCGAGCAATTCGCCGATGCGCGGATCGGTGACTCGTTCATGCCCGAGCCGGGCCAAAAGAGCAAGTTGCTCGGCGCGATGGGCCGACCCGTTCCGCGGCATGAGCGTGCGCTCGTCCCAACCCAGCAAGGCCGCGCACGAGCCGAGCACGGAAGCTTCTTTCCAACGGAGGATTAAGTCGTCGTATGCCTGCATGCAATCACCTGTTTACGTTTCGCGCTCGCGTCAAGAGTCAAAGCAAGACAACCGTCCCGCTATTCCCGTCCACGCGAATCCGCTGACCATTTTGCAACAAGCGCACGACATCGGGCAGGCCGGCGACGGCGGGGAGGCCGAATTCGCGGGCGACGATCGCTCCGTGCGACAGCACGCCGCCGGTTTCCATTACCAGGCCTTTGGCTTTCGCGAACAGCGGCACCCACGATGGGTCGGTCGATGGGCAAACGAGAATGTAGGCATCCATCGCCGGGGCCGGGGCGTGCGGATCGGTAAGCACCATCGCCGGGCCCTCGGCGACTCCGGCGGAGAGCGGCACGCCTTTGAAAGTTGTCGCGCCGGTCGGCGGCGGGACGGGCCGGCCGATGGCGTCAAGATCGTCGCTGAACAGGGCAGGGGGGGCCTCCAGGCTCAGAGCCACGGCGCGACGCTTCCGCCGTTCCGCAATTCGTTGGGTCACATCTTCCCCGAGCAGGATTGCGGGAAGCTCGTCTGGCGTGAGAAAGAAAATGCCGCCGTTGAGCCGATGCCGGCGATCCAGTTCCACGAGCGCACGGCGAATGAGCGCATAGCCGCGCAAGAGATGATGCTTGCCGGTTTCGCGCAGCGCCAGGGCTGTGCGCAGCTTGTCGAGTTCGCTGCGGAGCGACGAGGCTTGGCTGATCGTGAGCTTCGCGTCTTGCACGACACGACTTGTAATGTCTGAGTGCGAGTGATCGCCCCCGGTCGCGCCGGCTGATGAAATCACGCGATCAAGCGTTTGCGGATCCTCGTTCCAGCGCGGTTCGGACAGTTCCATCTCACCGCTGCCGCGATGGCCGAATTTCTCAACGAAAGCCGCTCGATCAATTCGCGTTGCGGCCAAGTCCGCGAGAGCGCCGGGCAAATCGGCGTCGGCATCGGGATGAACGCCGGTGGTGAGTTCGGCAACGGCCAAGCGGGCGCGATCTGGTCCGAGCGGGCCATCGAGCGTTCGGTGCAGGGTGGCGATGGATCCGGCCGCGAAGGCGGTCGGCTTCAAACTGTCGCGCGCGAATGTAACTAGCGTGCGCTCGATCCAGTAGTCGAGTTTCTTCAGCAGCGCGGCGGGATCGAGCTTGGACCAATCCTCCTTCATCGCCGCGGTCGTTTCCGCGACGAATTCGGGGATCGTCTTGGTGCGAAAAGTTTGGGCAAACGATTTGCTTCGCGCCTGATATTTCGCCCCGCCTCTGATGGAGCGCCAGATCATGCGCACTTTTTGCATGAATGATGCGCCTTCGGTGCGGAAGTTGGCGGCGGAATATGGGACCGCGGCAGGGTCGGCCTTTAGCCCGGCAAACGCGTGGTGCACGGGCAGGTCGCCCCATTGCATGCGCGGTTCGCGGCTCAGGTTCATATAGGGCCGACCACACACCAAGTCGTATCCGCACTCATCGGCTAGCGACGGATCGGGCGGGAAGCCTAAATCCTCGAACATCTTGCCATAGCCGCCAGCGCCGGAGAGGAACCGCCGTACGATCGCCCAAGTCATCGGCGTCGGCTCGGCCAGCACTTCGGAGAGATTGAAGCGGCCCCAGACCGTACCGCTTGGATCGGCCTTCGCTCTGAGCGCTTCGATTTCTTCGCGGCGGATTTTTTCCCGGTCACCGGAATCCGCGGTCGTGATCGGCCGTGCTTGCAACAGCCAAAACTGCCCGCCGGCCCAAGCCCACTCCACGTCGCGCGGCTGATGATAGAACTCTTCGACGCGGCGGCCCAGTTCGGCGAGCTTGAGCAATTGCTCGTCGTTCAAGCAGAGTTGCGATTGTCGCTCGGTCGAAACTTCGCGTTCGCCCTCGGCCGTGCGTTCAATGGTCTTGCGGCCCAGGTGGCGCTCCAGCGCCTGGCCGGAATCGCGGTTGACAACGAAGCGGTCGGGAGTAACGCGGCCGGAAACGACGCTCTCGCCCAGGCCCCAGGATGCTTCGATGAGCATGCGGTCGCTGTGCGGCGCGAGCGGATCGTGCGTGAAGAGAACACCGGCGACCTCGGCGGGAACGAGTTTCTGTATCACGACAGCCATCGCCATCTCGCCGACGCCCTGCTTCTCGCGGTAAGCCTTGGCTCGTTCCGAATCCAGCGAGGCCCAACATTTCGCCACAGCATCGCATACGTCGGCTTCGCCGCTCACGCCGAGGATGGTTTCTTGCTGCCCGGCAAAGCTCGCGACCGCGCCATCTTCAGCGGTCGCGGATGATCGCACCGCGACGAGCCCGCTTCTAAGAGCGCGATACGCTTCAAGGATTGATTGACGAAGTGAAGTTGAAATCCCGCCGCGGCGATCGCGCCGATGCGATTCGCTGGTGATGCAGAATCCGGGCGGGACCGGCAGCCCGGCAGCGGCCATCAAGCCCAGGCTCAAGCCTTTGCCGCCGACCATCTCGACGTCGCCGGCGGAGATTTGATCGAAAGTGCGAATATCGGCGGTCACTTCACTTCGTCCTCGAAGCAGTACCACCGGGCGACGTGCGAGAGTTCGTTCGACATTTCCACGCCGAGGTAAATGCGCCTCTTTTCGGTGTCGCCGTCGCGGCGAACTTGAATCACGGGTGAGGCGTTGATGGCGACGTTGGGCAACGGCGTGAGACTATGCAGGTCCATCGACCAAAACGACTTGCCCGTGTCGGGGTCAAGGCAATCGACGCGGCCGTTGGTCGTGGCGACGTAGAGGCTGTTCACGGTCCCCGGCTCGCTTTCGGCACTCACTAATGCGGGCCCGGCGACGATCGGCGCTCCCAGATCCTTCTTCCAGCGAATGCGGCCATTGATCCGGCTGACGGCATAGCAATTTCCATCGCGCGAGGTGAAATAGACGCGCTCCGAATCTACGGCGGGCTGGCTCAAGATCGAATCGCGCGCATCGCATTGCCAAATTCGCTTTCCCTCCTTGGCATCGACGCAAATCATCGCGCCGCGTGGCCGTTCATCGCTTGTCGCAACGTTGCCGTTGCCGATGCCGAAAAAGACTTGGCCGTCGGCAAAGGACGGCGAAGCGAAGGCGGGCAGATCGACGGGGATCTTCCAGTTCTCCTTTCCCGTCGAGGCGTCCAAGCACATCAGAAGCGTGGTCTTGTGAATGTCGCCGACGCCGCTCCCAACATAAAGCCGGCCGCCGGAAAGCACCGGCCGCGTATCGACGTGTACGCCGGGGTAATTCCAAACCTGTTTGCCGCTCGGGGCATCGACGCAATAAATCCCGTCATCGCCTGCGCCAAAATAGACCTTGCCATCAACGATGTTGGGCGTCGATTCGGTGTGACTCTTGGTCGGAAACTCCCACAGCTTCTTGCCATCTTTCGCATCCAGGCAAAACATCTTGCAATCGTTGTTTTCGTGAAAACCTTCGCCGATAAAGACCAGGCCGTCCGCGACGACCGGCGAACAGAAAACCATCTTCATTTCCTGCTCATTGTCGAAGCGCCAAATGAACGCGCCCGTGCCCGCTTCGAGGCAAAAGACGGCGCCGGTTTGGCCGAACCCGCCGCCTTGCACCGCCGCGACAACGATGCGTTCGCCGGAAACGAATGGAGTTGAATAGATCTTGCCGTCGGCCGGTGCTTTCCATTCCCATTGTTTGCCGAGCGGACGCGGGGCGCGGTCCGATGATTCCGCCACGGTTACTATTGCGCCGCGCGATTGCTCGCGTCCAAACTCCAACGCCGCCACGTTTGCGCAAGCAAAGACCAACCCCCACATGAATACCGTTTCGACCGACACGCCGACCTTTGGAGCGGACGGTCGCACCGCGAGCAAAGCAATTGTCGCCGCCCAGACCGGTACGCTGAACGCGACCAAATCGAGCCACGGCGACGAGAGCAGCGATTTCTTGGTCGTGATTGCAACGGCAACGATGACGATGCCAGATACCGACAAGACCCCGAGAACAATCCGATCCCAGCGCCGCGGCATATAGGTCTCGTTGTCGCCGGCTTCGATTGCTTTTCGATAGCGTCTCGCCGACCAAACCGCGCTCACGGCGGAGAATAAACCCATCGTCAGCCACAAGGCCGAAATCGCCCCAAACCACGTGCTCTCCAGCCGGCCGATAAACCAGGCGTGAAGAAAATAGATCGTGCTCAGCGTGCAGCAAGCGGAAAGCGCAACCATCCATCTCTTCATCAGCAAGGCCAAGCCGCCGAACACCGTGGGAAAAAGAGTGGCAAGCAGAGCGAGCGGGCCGATGAGTAGGAAAGTTGGTGCAACTCCGAAAATTGGTCCGCCGGTATGCGTCGGTTTTTCTTCCTTCGGTTTTTCTTTCTGCTCCGCTTCAGGACCAAAGCCGGGCTCGGCTTTTTCATCGGGCGGCGGGAGCGGTTTATCGGCCAGCCCATCCTGAACGGCTCTCTTCAGCTCCTCGGTCGTGCCTTTGAATGTGCGGCGCAAGTACGGTTCGCCGTGTAGGAAGCTCCACTTCACGTCTTCGGGTTTTTCACCGCGGCCTTCCATTTGAAACCAGGTGCCGTTGCTGAAGACAAACGCGAGATAGCGCTGCCCCTTCTTGCTGACGAACATGAGGACATTCAAATCGGGCTTCAGCCGCTTGAAGATCTTCTCGGTGTGTTTTTCGCGAGTGGCTTCCGCGTCGCCAGTCATGTTGACCGGCATGCGTTCGAACGGCACTTTGCCTTTGAGTGCTTCGCCCGATGTAAAAACGACGGCGGGTCTTGCAGGGTCGAGCTTGTCCACCTTGGCCAGGAAAATCATTTGCTCGCTGGCGACCACGTCGCGCAGCGGGATGAGGTTCTTGATGACGGCCCGGGCACCGGCGGTCAGAAGAAGTGCGCAGGCAATTGTGAGCGGAATCCCCATCCATCGGGACATCGGCGGACCTCCGTGGCGGCGACGATTTCTATCAACCCATGATAATGATGTCGCGCAAAGCCGCAAGCGGCTTCAATCTCCCTCTTCGGTGAGTTTCAGGAACACTTCTTCCAGCGTGCCGCTGTGGGAGGCCTGTTTGCGGAGCGATTCGAGCGAACCGCAGCCGATCATGTGCCCGCGATGGATGATGCCGATGCGCGTCGCGAGTTCCTGGACGATGTCGAGCGAATGGGTCGAGAGAAAGACGGTCGTGCGTTTCTGGGTTAAGTCGCGAAGGATGTTCTTGAGCTTGCGGACGCTCGCGGGGTCGAGGCCGACCGTCGGCTCGTCCACGATCAAGACTTGCGGTTCGTGCAAGAGGCCGGAAGCGAAAACGGTGCGCTGCCGCATGCCGTGGGAATAGCGCTCGGTAAGATCGTCCACGAAGTCGGTCAACTCGAACTGATCGATGGCTTCGGCGATTTTCTGTTGAGCTCGATCGGGCGGCATGCCGTACATGTCGGCTATGAACTGGAGAAACTCGCGGCCGGTGAGCTTGTCGTAAAGATA
>JBGQCZ010000152.1:0-9478 GCA_041495645.1 Gemmataceae bacterium
AAAGCGCGCAAGTTTACCGACGCCCGCACCGCCTTTGAAAGCGCCTTGAAGCTGTTCCCGGACGACACCAACGCTAAGGCGGCGCAGCAAAAAGCCAAGACGGCGAAGTGATTTCGATCTGAGCGATTCACATGTTTTTGGGCATCGAAATCGGCGGGACCAAGCTGCAGCTTGGCTTGGGGCACGGCGACGGGCGAATTGTACGCTTATGGCGCGGGCCGGTGGACGTGGCCGCCGGCGGTGACGGCATCCGCCGCCAGATCACCGTCGCGGTTCCCGAATTGCTTTCCCAAGCCGGAGTCTCTCGGGCAAGCTTGCACGGCTTCGGACTCGGCTTTGGCGGGCCGGTCAACGACGAAACTCAAACGATTATCAAATCGCACCAGATTGACGGTTGGGACAACTTCCCGATCGTTCAATGGTTGAACGACACATTTGGCTTGCCGACCGCGCTCGGCAACGACGCCGACGTGGCCGGGTTGGCCGAAGCGAGTTTCGGGGCGGGCGAAGGGCTGTCGCCGATCTTTTACATCACGATCGGCTCAGGCATCGGCGGCGGGCTGATCATCGATCGCAAGATTTATCGCGGCTGCGGCCAAGGCGCGGCGGAGATCGGGCACCTGCGCATCGCGGAAAAGGGGGCGTGCGACCCAATTGCCCTCGAATTGATCGCGTCGGGCTGGGCGATGGAGCAGCGCGCGTTGGAATCATGCCTACCGACGATGAAGGTTCCGCAACTTGTTCAGGAAGCCGAAGCCGGCAATGGAATAGCCCAGTTGGTTTTCAAGCGCGCTTTGAGCGCTCTGGCCGACGCGATCTGCCATGTCATCGTGCTGTTATGCCCGAGAAGAATCGTCATTGGGGGCGGCGTGTCGTTGTTAGGTGATTCGCTCTTTGTGCCTCTGCGCCAGCTGGTTGCTGACCGCGTCTTCAAACCGTTCGCCGGGCTGACCGACATCGTACCGGCGGCTCTCGGCGAGGAAGTTGTCGTTCACGGCGCTTTGGCCTTGGCACGCCAACGATTCGCGGACAAGCCTTGAATCACCGTGCCTGATAGATTGGCTGTATGGCGAAAGTTCGCATCAAAATCTGCGGCGTCACCGCACCCGAAGACGTTCGAGCCATTGCCGAACTGGGCGCTGATGCCGTCGGTTTGAACTTCTATCCGAAGTCTCCTCGCTACATCGATCCACGGAATGCCGCTGAACTGTTGCGTTCCATTCCACCCATGATGGATGCCGTCGGCGTGTTTGTCGGGCTGAAAACCCGACAGGTTTGCGCGCTCGCATATCAACTCGGACTGCGCAGCGTGCAATGCTTCGGCGAGATCGACGATGTCGAGGACTCATATCCGTTCCAGCGCATCGCCGCGTTTCGGGTGAAGGATCGCTCAAGTCTCGATGAGATAGACCTGTATCTTGAGAAATGCCGATCGATCAATGCGCTGCCGGCCGCGCTGCTTGCCGATGCCCATGTCGAAGGGCAACTAGGCGGCACCGGACAAACGGCTCCGTGGGACTTGCTCGCCAAGTTCCGACCGGGAATTCCGCTGATTCTTGCGGGCGGACTGACGCCCGAAATCGTGGCCGAGGCAATTCGCACCGTACGCCCGTTTGCCGTGGACGTGGCGAGCGGTGTCGAATCGAGCCCCGGGAAAAAAGACTTGGACACGGTTCGCCGCTTCATCGACGCGGTTCACACGGCTTAGAGCATTTCGCGGGTCATCAAGTAGAACACATGCGGTCCATCCGGATGCTCGGGTTCAAAGTGGTCAAAACGAAGGCCGAGTTTTTCCATCACGCGGCGCGAGGCGACATTGTCTGGCCGGGTCCTAGCGATGAATCTCGGCCAATTGGTGTGATCACGCGCGTAGTCCCGGCAGGCTCGGGCCGCTTCGGTGGCGTAACCGCTGCCCCAAGTCTTGGGCAAGAACGTGTAGGCGAGTTCGATTTCGTCGGTGTCCTTGTACGGTGAAAAACCGCAGCGGCCGATCCATTTGCTCGTTTCCTTCATCTCCACGGCCCAAATCGGAATGCGACGCGTTTCCCAGCGAAAGATCATGGCCGCGAGTCGTTCTTGCGCGTCTTCTCGCGATAGCGGCACGCCTTTGCCAAGAAAGTGCATGACTTTCGAATTGCCGTAAAGTGCTGCGACATGATCCAGGTCGGCCATCGTGAAGCCGCGCAGGCGCAATCGATCGGTTTCGAGAACTGGCATTTCCATGTGGGAATCAAACTTGCGGCAATAGGGCTTTGTCAGCAATGTCTTTGCGATAGTGCATGCCGGTGAAGTTGATTTTGGAGACGGCTTCGTAGGCGCGACGCTTGGCGTCGGCCAACGTGTCGCCCAGCGCGGTGACGCCCAAAACTCGGCCACCGTCGGTCACTATTGATTGGCCGTCCAACTTCGTGCCCGCGTGAAAGACTTGCACATCGGGCAATTTTGCGGCTTCCGCGAGGCCGTCGATAAATCGGCCTTTCGGGTATGACCCCGGGTATCCGGGACTGCACAATACGACGCACACCGAAGGCCGGGGGTCCCACTCGATTTTGCCTTCGTCCTGATCGCTCAGAGTGTCATCGACCACGGCTTCGAGCAGATCGAGCAGATCGGACTTGAGGCGAACGAGCAGGGGTTGCGTCTCGGGATCGCCGAAGCGGACGTTGAATTCGAGCACGCGCGGGCCTTGATTGGTCAGCATCAGACCGGTGAAGAGCAACCCGCGAAACGGCGTGCGCGAGCGCTTCATCGCATGGACCGTCGGAACGAGGATTGTCTCTTCGACGATCTTGAGCAGTTCCGGCGTGGCGACGGGCGTCGGGCAATAGGCGCCCATGCCGCCGGTGTTCGGCCCCTGGTCGCCGTCGAAGACAGCTTTGTGGTCCTGCGTCGGCGGCAACGGCAGCACGGCCCGGCCGCCCACGAGCGAAAACAGGCTCAATTCCTGGCCTTCCAGCCGCTTTTCGACGACGATTTGTCGCCCGACCGACTGGCCAAATTCCTCCTTGACCATGATGCGGTCCACGGCCGCGAGCGCTTCTTGACGCGTCGAGCAGACAATCACGCCCTTGCCCGCGGCGAGGCCGTCGGCTTTGACCACCAACGGGTATTCGCGGTTTTCCACGTAACTGCGGGCGTGTTGTGGATGATCGAAAACGCGAAATTCCGCGGTCGGCACGTCCGCATGGCGCATGAGGTTCTTGGCGAAGACCTTGCTCGCTTCGAGTTGGGCCGCGGCCTTGGATGGGCCAAAAACCCGCAACCCTTCCTTCTGCAGCACGTCGGTAAGACCGGCTGCCAGTGGGTCTTCCGGCCCGATGACGATCAAACCGATGTTTTCTTTTTTCGCGAAACGAATGAGGCGGTCGAAATCGTTGGGAACCGGCTCGATCGGGACATTGACGCCGTCAATCGCCGTGCCCGCATTGCCCGGAGCGCAGAACACCCGTTTGACCCGCGGCGAGCGCGACAGCTTCCATACGAGGGCGTGTTCCCGCCCGCCTTTGCCAATCACCAAGACATTCATTAACTGCTCCGCAAGGTGTCAGGCCAGTTTATAGGCCGTCGCCCCTTACGGCAAAATCATCACTTCGACATGCGAAGGCATGTCTTTCGAGCGATAAACCCGCTGCGTTGCCTTCTGGAAGTCGGACTCCTTCGCCTCGTAGATGTTGACGAAGGTCTGCGGATTGCGATCCACCAGTGGGAACCACGAGCTTTGCACTTGCACCATGATGCGGTGCCCGGTGCGGAACGTGTGGCAAGTGTCGTTGAGCGTGAAGTTCACCGCCGTGGGTTCGTTGGCCGTAAACGGCTCGGGTTTCTCGTAGCTATTGCGGAACTTGCCGCGCATGACGTCGCCGCGAATCAATTGCTGGTAGCCGCCCATCTTCACCCGCGTCGGGTTCGGATCCGGATCGGGAAAATCGTCGGGATAGACGTCGATGAGCTTTACAATCCAATCCGAGTCGGTCCCGCTGGTGGAGACGTGCAGTTTCGCTCGAACCGGTCCGACAATCGTGAAGTCGTGCGGCAGCGGATCGGTTTGGTAGACCAACACATCGGGCCGGCGTGACGCGTGGCGATTGTCGCCGACTTTGTATTCGGCGGACATGCCCACGTCAATCTTGTCGTGGAACGGCACCGGCTTCGCGGGATCGCTCAAGTACTCGTCAAAGCCCTTTTCGTCCTCGACCGCGGCGAACGCCAGTCGGCCGCGAGCATGAAAATTCAGCGCAAACGGCTTGGCGTCCTTGGGCGGCCACGCGTCGTATTGACGCCACACGTTGGTGCCCGTCTCGAATACCCACGCTTCGGGATGCTTCATCTCGCCTTTGCCCTTCAGATGAAATTCGAAGAACGGCAGCTCAATTTTCTCGGCGAAGTACTTGGAAGTCTTGGAATTGAAGCGCACGTCGCCGAGATGATCGCCGTCGCCGCGCGACCAACCGCCGTGCAGCCACGGGCCCATGACCAGAATGTTCTGATTGCCCGTGCTGTTCTTCTCGACGTTTCGATAGGTCTCCAGCGCGCCGAAAAGATTCTCGGCGTCAAACCACCCGCCGACGGTCATCACGGCCGGCTTAATGTTCTTCAAATGCGGGCGCAGATTGCGGGCCTTCCAGAAATCGTCGTAGTTCGGATGTTTGAGCAGTTCGTTCCAAAACGCGACTTCGCCCTTGAGGTGCTTCTTGTCCGCGTTGGCAAGCGAACCCATTCGCAAGAAGAAATCGTAGCCGTCCGGCGTTTCGTGATCGAACGGCATGTACGGGAATTTCTTCGTGGGCTCGGGTCTGGGTTTGCCGAAGTTGGCGATGAAGTTGAAGAAATGCGGCAGGAATAAGGCCCCGTTGTGATGGAAATCGTCGCCGACGAACCAATCGTTGATCGGGGCTTGCGGGGAACAGGCTTTCAACGCCGGATGCGCGTCGATCATCCCGGCGGCGGTGTAAAAGCCCGGGTAAGAAATCCCCTCCATGCCGACTTTACCATTGTTGTTTGGCACGTTCTTGAGCAGCCAGTCGATGGTGTCGTAGGTATCCGAACTCTCGTCGATGTCGCCGGTGCTTTTCTTGTCCGCGATGTGCGGGCGCATGTTCACGAATTCGCCTTCGGACATCCAGCGGCCGCGGACGTCCTGGTAAACGAAGATGTAGCCTTCGCGGGCAAAGAAATCGGACGGCCCGAGGTTACCGCGGTATTTGTCCACGCCATATGGGCCGACGCTGTAAGGTGTTCGCGTCATGAGGAATGGGAACTTCCCCGTCGTGTTCTTGGGCACGTACACGGCTGTAAAGAGCTTTGTTCCGTCGCGCATCGGAATGCGGTATTCGTACTTGGTGTACTGCTCCTTAACGTCGAGTTTTTCGTCGGGTTTGACCAACGGACCTTGGGCGGCGGCGGAAGCAGCCAGTAGGAACAACCCAAGAAACGAGGTGCGAGCGGGCATAGCGGGAACTCCCATGAAACGATCGGAAAAGAGCCATCTTCCGGGATGCGAAGGGATTCTTCAAGAGGGCGCGCAAAGTCGCAAGCGGCTTGTTTTTCGACCTTGACCGGGATAATTTCATGTCTGTCCCAATGCTTCCGAGGCTATCATGACTCGACTTATCGCGTTTGCCTTTCTTTTCGTTCCCGCCATCGCCTTCGCCGCCGATCCGCCCGCTCCCGGTTGGACGCCAGCCGACATGATGAAAGTGAAGCGCATCGGCGGAGTGTGGCCCTCGCCCGACGGCAAGCGCGGCGCGTTTACCGTGCGTGAAGCGGTCATGGATGATCTGCGCAGTGAGTTCATCAGCCAGATTCATCTCGTCGATGCCGACGGCGGCAATCCGCTGCAACTGACGCGCGGCGCCAATTCTTCGGACAATCCGCACTGGTCGCCCGATGGCAAGAGCATTGCCTTTTTGTCAACGCGCTCCGGTCGTGCCAACCTTTTCCTGATTCCAGTCGCCGGGGGAGAGGCCGAGCAACTTACCGATGGGAAGTCGGCGGTCAGTTCGTTTCAGTGGTCGCCGAACGGTCGCGAGATCGCCTTCACGATGCTCGATCCGGCGACGATCGAAGAGGAAGTGGCCGCTCGGATCAAAGCCGATGTGCGCGTGCTGGACGAAAAGATCAAACAGAGCCGATTGTATTTGCTGCGAATTGCCAAAGACGCCGCCGGCAAGCGCACCCCAAAATTGCTGACGCCCGGCGACTTCAGCGTAACGAGCGACGGTACGGGCTACGATTGGTCGCCCAACGGGCAAGCGATCGCATTTGCTCACACCCGATCGCCCAAAGCGAACGACTGGCCCACTTCTGACCTTTCCTTGATCGACGTACCGACCGGTCTGACTAAGTCATTGGCTGCGACGCCGGCCGCGGAGACCACGCCCAAGTTTTCGCCGGATGGGACTGCCATCGCCTTCGTCCGCAGCGACAATCCCGCTACCTGGGGCGGAGTCAGCGCGGTTCATCTCGTGAACCCGTTCACTAATGCCGTGCGAGAACTCGCCGCCACGCCGGACCGCAAGCCGGTCATCTTCGGCTGGTCGTTCGACGGCCGTTCGCTCTATTGCGGCGAGGTCAAAGGCACGCGCAGTCAACTTTATGTGCTGCCGCTGCGCGGCGAAGCAAAACCGCTCAGCAACTGGGAAGGCGCGGCATCCGCCGGCTTGCAACTTAGCCGCGACGGCACCACCGGCGGCTTCGCGTGGGAATGGCCGGACAAAGCGCCTGAGGCCTACGTCACGAAGATGGAGAACTTTGACCCCATCGTCGTCAGCCGCGTCAATCGCGACCTGCCGAAGGCGCCCTTGGGAGAAACCGAAGTCATTCGCTGGAAATCCGTTGACGGTTTGGAAATCGAAGGCTTGCTCACCTATCCGGCGGGATACAAGAAGGGCGAGCGCGTGCCGTTGCTCCTGGTGATTCATGGTGGGCCGACGGGTGTTTTCACGCAGACATTCATCGGTGGAGTCTATCCGTACCCGGTCGCGGCGTTCGCTTCACAGGGTTTCGCGGTGCTACGGGCCAACCCGCGCGGCAGCAGCGGGTACGGTAAAGACTTCCGCTTCGCCAACTACAAGGATTGGGGCGGCAAGGATTACCAGGACCTGATGACCGGCGTCGATCATGTCATCAAGATGGGCGTCGCCGACGCCAATAAGCTTGGCGTGATGGGTTGGAGTTATGGCGGGTTCATGACCTCGTGGGTCATTACGCAAACGAAGCGATTCAAGGCCGCGTCGGTGGGCGCCGGCGTCACCAACCTCACGAGCTTTACCGGCACGGCCGACATTCCCGGTTTTCTGCCGGACTATTTTGGCGGCGAATTCTGGAATGGCGATCAGATTTATCGCGATCATTCACCTGTCTTCAAAACCAAAGGCGTCAGCACGCCGACTCTGATTCAACACGGTGCGGCCGACGAGCGGGTCCCGCTCTCGCAGGGACAGGAATTCTACAACGCGCTCAAGCGCCAGAATTGCACCGTCAAGATGATTGTCTATCCGCGCACGCCGCATCAAATCACCGAACCGCGGCTGTACCTCGACGCGATGAAGCGCAACGTGGCCTGGTTCGACGAATACGTTCGCGGCATGCCGGCGACCGCCGGCGGACCTCAACCGCCCAAATCGCGCACGGACAACGTCAAGGACGTGCTGCACGGCGTCGAAGTGGTCGATCCATACCGTTGGCTCGAGGACCAAACCAGCCCCGAAACGCGCTTCTGGATCGAGGAACAACAGAAATACACCCACGCGGTACTCGACCCGCTGCCCGGCCGCGACGCGCTCAAGAAGCGCATCGGCGAATTGCTCAAGACCGACAGCCTCAGCGCCCCGTCGATTCACGGCGGCCGCTGGTTCTACTCCGGTCGCAAAGCCAATCAGGACATGCCCGTGTTCTTCGTCCGCGAAGGCAAGTCCGGATCCGAAAAGGTCCTCTTGGATTGCAACACGCTGACGCCCGATAAGTCGATCAGCGTTACCACCCTCGATATTTCGGAAGACGGTAAGACGTGGGTATTTGGCATGCGCAAAGGCGGCGAGGACGAAGTCTCTGTTTTGCTCATGGATGTCGACTCAAAAGTGCCGTATCCGCAAAGACTGCCGCGCGCCCGCTATTCGGGCATGGCTCTGACGCACGACAAGACCGGCCTGTATTACTCGCGCATGAACAAAGACGGACCAAGGGTCTACTATCTGCCGCTAGACCCCGGCGCCGCGGAGGAGGAGATCTTCGGCAAGGGCTACGGGCAGGACAAAATCATCACGATCCAAATGAGCGACGCGGGCGCCTACTTGCTGATCACGGTGCTCTATGGTTCGGCCGCCGAAAAGACCGAAGTCTACGTTCTCGACACCAAGAATCGCAACATCACGACGATTACCAAAGACACCCCCGCCCGATTCAACGGCCAAATTGGCGGCGACACGCTCTTCCTGCGCACGAACTGGAAGGCGCCCGATAATCGAGTGCTGGCCGTGGATCTCAAGAACTCGGCCCAGGAAAACTGGAAGGAAATCGTGCCGGAAGCCAAGAGCGTGATGCAGAGCTTTTCGTTGATTGATGGCAAACTGTTCGTGAGTTACCTGGAGAACGTCGCGTCGAAGGAATTGATTTTCGCGCCGGACGGTAAGGCGCTCGGCGAAGTGAAGTTCCCGGGACTCGGCGCCGGCGGCGTCTTCGGTCGCTGGAACCAGAAGGAAGCGTTTTTGAGCTTCCAGAACTTTGTCACTCCGCAAACGACCTACCAATACGATCCGGACAAAGGCATCGGCGACGTGTGGTTCAAGCCGAGCCTGCCGATCAAGAGCGACGAAATCGAAGTGAAGCAAGTCCGTTACAAATCGAAAGACGGGACCGAGATTCCGATGTTCCTGGTTCACAAGAAGGGCCTGAAACTCGACGGTTCGAACCCGGTTTTCTTAACGGGCTATGGCGGATTCAATCTGAGCCGCACGCCGGCATTCGCGTCGTCGATCGCGCTCTGGTGCGAGCAAGGCGGAGTTTACGCATTGCCGAGCCTGCGCGGCGGCGGTGAATTCGGCGAGGCCTGGCACAAGGCCGGCATGCGCGAGAAAAAACAGAACGTCTTCGACGACTATATCGGTGCGGCCGAGTGGCTCATTGCTAACAAGTACACGAACCCAAAGAAGCTCGCGATCCAAGGCGGCAGTAACGGCGGCTTGCTCGTCGGCGCGGCGCTGACTCAACGGCCGGACTTGTTTCAAGCCGTCGTCTGCGGCGTGCCGTTGCTGGACATGGTCCGCTACCACCAGTTCCTGGTGGCACGGTTTTGGGTGCCGGAATACGGCTCGGCGGAGAACGCCGAGCAGTTCAAGTACATCCTGGCCTACTCCCCGTATCAGCGGGTCAAGCCGGACACAAAGTACCCGGCGGTGATGTTCATGACCGGCGACGCCGACACGCGCGTGGCCCCGCTGCACGCCCGCAAGATGTGCGCGCTACTGCAATCGGCCACCGC
>JBGQCZ010000153.1:0-9380 GCA_041495645.1 Gemmataceae bacterium
CAGTTGCTGGACCCTCAGGAACGCGAACTCGGAGGTATCGGCGCGCTCGTTCAACTGCGGTTCGAACTGTTGCAGGGCCTGCTCGACGAGTTGTTGCAGGTTGGTGATCGCTTCGGCGGCGCCGGCCAGACGAAAGTCCGGTTGCTCGATCAGGCAAACGGCCAGGCGGGCGATCTTCGCCGACCAGTCCTTGGCGATCGATTCGGCGGCCGCGCTGAATTCCTGTTCGAGCTTTCCGAGCGGTCGCTGCGTGCCGGTCTCGCCGGGCGGGCCGAGCAATTGGCCCATGGTGCTCAACACCTGGAACGCCGCCGCCGGATCGTACGATCCGCGGCTCCACCGGCTCTTCGGCTCGATCGGGTCCGTCAACGCCGCGAAGTAATCTTCGATCCGCTGGCCGGCCGATTCGAACGAAATCTGCTGCATCGTCGCCGTCAAGTACTCGGGGGCAAGTTGCTGTGCTGCCCATTGCTCGTGAACCCAGTTCTGCACGGTCGGGCCGAGGTGTGTGGAAGCCTTCTCCGACCAGCGCTCGATGATTTGCATGCAGAGCCAGCGGGCGGTTTCGTTGGCCAGCACGCGTCGCGGCCAGGACAGCGCGTACAAACCAAATGACTGGCCGGCGACGGTGGTCGGCTCCGGCGTCACGCCCGGCATCAAGTGGGCTTGATCGCGGCCGACGTCCGCGCCGCGGCCGAACGGCGTGATCAAATCTCGCCACAGGAATTCCGCCGCGATCGGTGTGCCGTCCGGTTCGCTGTCCGGCGCCCGCGATGAACGGATCGGCAACAAGCTGAAGCGTGTGAACGGCTTGCCTTGCTCCAGCAGCGTGAGTTCCTCGTCGTCGATGCAGGCCGTGTAGGTCACGCCCGGCAAGCTGAAGTGATTGAGTTCGGTCAACGCCGCATAAGTGTTGCCGAGCGACACCGGGCGAACGTTCTGGCCGGTGTGCGGCGGGAGCAGAAATAGGCCTATCACTTCCGGATGTTGGTAACCGAGGAGCCGTATCTGATGGCGGACCGCATACGCCACGTCGATGAACATGCCGCCTCCGGTGCCGCCGCCCAATCCCGCCACGATGTAAACCCGCGGCCGGTTCGTGCGCATGCCCAATTGAGTCTGAGCTTCAGCGTTGTCGAGTGTTTCGACTTGCGTGAGCGTTTCCAGGTCGGTCTTGAGCTTTTGTTCCAGGGTGCGGTAGTGATCGCAGAAAGCCAACCGGCCCAAGCAGCGCAAGCCTTGCGTGAGCGGATTGCCGGCCTTGATCCGATAGAGCACCTGAGAGTCAAACCAACCTTCGAGGATGCTTCGTCCGTTGCGGCGCGGCTTCAAATAATGGGCCGCCCGGTTCAATCGCGTGGGAAGCACTTCGTCAGCGGTCAGCGGGCAATGGGCCGAGTCTTCCGAGGCCGCCTGCGTCGTCGCCGGGTCCGTGTCGATGAACAGTAAGCGGATGTTGGGCAGCTTGTTCATGCCGCCGAAGCGGTCAATGAGCGCCGATTTGGTGCGTTGCATGACGTCGAGGCCGATCTTGCCGATCGCGATGACCAGGGCTGGAAACAGTACGCCGTCGCCGTTTTGTTCCTCGGGCGCCTCACGATGGACCATTCCGTCCTGCACGGGGCGGCTGTCGCCTTGCCGCATCAGGATTTGCGTGGCCGGCGTTTCGCTCGTCCACGGCGGCGGCGACAAGTTCACGTCCGGCGACGACAACACGTTCGAAGCGGTCACGCTGTTTGGCGGCAAGGTTCCGGTCGGGAGCGGAGTCACCGACGCCCCGCCGGACATCAACGACCGCACGAACGCCCGGCAGCTCGGGTGCCGGTCTTCCGGTTTTTTCGCCAGCGCTTGCGCGACGACGGGCCGGTCCATCGGCGGCAAGGCTGCGAGATCCGGTGCGCTTTGCAAATGTTGCGCGATCAACTGCTGCAAGCTGTTCGCCGAAAACGGCCGCTTGCCAGTTAACAATTCCTGATAGACGATCGCCAGGCTGTACTGGTCGCAATATCCCGTGATGAGTCCTTCGAACGTCTCGGGCGCGGCGTAAATCGGCGTCACCCCGCCGGCCATCTCCGCCGCCTTGATTCCGTCCAAATCGCGAACCAGCCCGAAGTCGGCCACCTTCACGTGGTCGTGGACAAGAAAGAGGTTTTGCGGCTTGATGTCGAGATGCTGAAGCTGATACTGGTTGTTCATCAGGTCGAGCACTTCGGCCGCTTCGAGCATGTAGCGAAGCAGATCGTCGCGCGGAATGCCGGCCTGGCGAAGTTGGCGGTATTCCGTGAATCGGTCCCACAAGTTGCAGTCGGCCAGCTCGGTTACGATCACCAGCCGGCCGTCGACGATGTCGTAGCGTTCGATTGAAAGCAGATAGGGATGGCGTACGGCCTGAACCCGCCGCAGCGCGTTCAGTTCCTGCTCCGAGCGCTGCATCCCGCCCGATTCCATGCCGATGTCGGCATGGATGATCTTGACGGCCTTCAGCAACCCGCCGGGCGCCTCGGCCTTCCACACCTCGCCATAGCCGCCGCTGCCGATCTTTTCCAGCAATCGATAGCCCGGCAGGACTTCAGAGTCGGATTCGACAAGCAGCGCCATACGTGGCTTCCTGAAACATGCGCAGCGCAAACCGCCGCCGCCATGGTCTGGGCAAGGGAAGTTCGAAACGGTACATCCCAAACTTAGCTCACCCGGCCCGCCATGCAAATCGTTTGCAACGATTGCGAGGCCAAGACTGTCGGGAATCGAAGTGAATGACTGGCCAGAAGATCCGGTCGGGTTAGGCGATTTGCCGTCGCATGAGGGGAGCTTGGCGACCCGAGCGCGGTTTCCACGAGCTCGGGTCCATTCTGGCTTGCCTGTTATGTTATCACGTGATAACATCACCCATGAGGGATGCTCGGCAGGAGCCTCGCCCTCCCGGGCTGCGACACTACTTTTTTCTCTTGCGTCGTTCTGATTCACTCCGGACAATCATGGTCGTGACGCTCTTGCCCGAAAAGGAGTCACTGGTAAATGCCCGCATTGGTCAGGGGCCGTTCCGAGAACAAGTACTGCAACTTTGGGGGCGTCGTTGCGCTCTAACACGCTCGGCGACGCTTGCCGCAATCAGGGCCTCGCACATTAAGCCTTGGTGCGATTCAACCGACGAAGAACGCCTGGACCCCTATAACGGAATCCCTCTGATCGCAAGCCTCGACGCATTGTTCGATGCGGGCTTGATTTCGTTCCAGTCGACCGGCAAACTGATCGTTTCGGCTAAATTGACCACGCGCGAGCGCCGTATCTTCGGCGTCGGAGATGGTTCGTTGACAATCAAGCCATCACCCAGGCTCGGCAGGAGCCTCGCCCTCCCGGGCTGCGACACTACAAAAATCGTGGCCACCCGTCGTCAGGGGCTTCCTAACTGCTCCCGATCAAATCGATTTGAACCTGGGTCTTGGCAGGAATCCTCTTGGCCTTTTTCCGGCGGATGCCGGTCGGCTTCTTGCTCGGGGCCCCGGCAACTTCTTTGAGCGAAATACGCCCGCCTGCCGCGGCGTACGCACGCAGGATTTGGTCGAGAGTCACGTCCTGCGCCGCTTGCTCGATTTTGACGATCCGTGGCTGGCTCGTCTTGATTTTGCGGGCAAGATCGTGCTGAGACATCTTCATGGTTTTCCGTTGACGCCGGACAGCCAAGGCGGCTTCGACTCGAACATCGAGCATCTGCCGCTCCTCGTCCGTCATTGCCAGGAAGTCGGCGGCATCCCCAAATTTCCACCCGGCCGCTTCCAACGCTTTTCGTTTCTCGGTCTGCATCGTTATTCCTTTGTTCCGTCGCTAATTCTCACCATTTCTTGAGGATTTCTTCTCAGATCGTTCGGACGCCTCCTTGGCGGCTTTGTCGTAGTCCTTTAGCCTCTTCCTGCAACGGTCAATAACTTCTTGCGGAACCGCGCGCGTCTTTTTCGAGTAGACTTCGACGATCAAGACAGCGTCCGAATCAAGGCGATAGATGATCCGCCAATGGTGCGTGCCGTCGCGAATGCGGAGCGCTCCGCAGCGAGGGCCAACGATCCGAAGCGGCTCGGCGCGTGGCATGCCAAGATTTTCTCCTTCTTGCAACATCCGAAGAAGATAGCCGGCTGCCTTTCTGCCTTCCCTGGTGAATGGCGGCGTCTTGATCTCCCCATGCAGCCAAGCGAGCAGTTTAGGCGTTCGCTGCTCATCTCCCTTGTCTTTCGCCATATGAAACGCCTTGGGCTTCGTTTCAAAAGCAATATATATCGTATACGGTATAGTGTCAATATCAGGAAATGAGGGCAACTGGCCAGAGATTTACCATGCCCTCGCTTCGGCGATCTTGGCCTTCAGATCGTCGAGAATCGCGTAGCGGCGGCCGGAGTTTGGCAGGTAGCGTTTCTCGAAGTGGACCAGCTCGGCCCGGAATGAGGCGAGTTCCAATTCCCGATCCGCAAGTTGAGCCTCAGCCCGGCGAGGCTCGCCTTCTTGCGCGCGAGTTCCTCGTCCTCGGGAGTCAGCAGCTTTTCGGGCAAGAGTGTCACGGCAATGATTGTCCGGAGTGAATCAGAACGATGCAAGGAAAAAACGTTGGCCGGGCCTGCTCTCGGGCTCAGGCGATTCTGACCTGCAAGTTGTCATGTCGCATGGCGACGGCCGACGATTACGGCTTTTCCGAAATGATGGTCAAGCCCGCAATGCCTTGGAAGTCACCGGGGTTATGGGTAACGAGTTCGCAACCATGAACGAGCGCGGTCGCGGCAATCCAGGCATCTGCTGCGCCGATGGGTTGCGCCCGGCGTTCCGTCCGCACCTGGCCCCAGCGCCGGCTGGTGTCGGGACTGGACGGGATGTAGAGAAACGTGCCGAGCAATGCTTCGAGCCGGGTGAAGCGGCGCGGACCCCAGCGCGCTCGAAACGCGCCTTCGAAAAGTTCCGCCTCGGTCATGAAGCAGACGGCGAGCGTGTGTCCGGTGAGGTGGCGGCGGTAGACGGCGGCCAGGGAATGGCCCTTGAAAAGATAAGAAACGATGTTGGTGTCGAGCAAGCGCGTCGCCACGGATCAGCCCCCGGTCTGCCGGGATTCGCGCAACGCGGTTTGAAACGCATCGAAGTCAGCGTCGTTGTCCCATAGATCCGCGCCGGCCCCGCATAGGGCGTCGAAGTCTTGCGGCCCTTCGATTCCTTGCTCGGCGGCCAGTTCCGCCAGCGTGCGGTGGCGTCGCTCCGGCGCGGCGGGCTTTAGAGCGGTTGCTTCGGGGGTCATGTCGAACGCTCCTGACACGGAATGGTTTCGTGTGCGGCCTTCGTGTCCACAAATCTTATCACGTTGCGCCGCCAATCACCAACACCCGGATGCCGATGCGGAAGACTGCCTCCCGTAGCGGCGGCCGACGGTTAGCAGGTAGCGTTTCTCGAAGTGGACCAGATCGGACCGGAAGGAGGCGAGTTCCAATTCCCGATCCGCGAGTTGAGCCTCAAGCTCGGCGAGGCTCGCCTTCTTGCGCGCGAGTTCCTCATCCTCGGGCGTCAGCAGTTTTTCGGGCAAGAGTGTCACGGCAACGATTGTCCGGTCTGAATCAGAACGACGCAAGGAAAAACCGTAGGCTGTCGTCAATCGGCCCAGTTCTCCGTCTTGAGGCCCGCCACCTGTTGGAAGTCGCGCAGGTTTCTGGTCGCCAGCGTCGCATTGTGAGCCAAGGCGATACTTGCAATCAACAAGTCGCCCCGACCGATTTTCTTGAGTTTCTTGTTCCGTAACAACTTTTCGAATTGTTCCGCCGCCGAGCCATCAACTGGGAGAATGGGGAGGGTCGTGAACTGTTTTTTCCGAGTCCTCAAGTCGCTGCTGTGCTCGTAGTAGCTGATCCGCGTTCGCCGCCTTGAGGATCGCGTCAAATCGTCCTTGGAGCACCTCGATCCGCGTAATGATCGTCGTTGCGACATCTTGCTCGGCGGAATTAATACGGCTACGGACGCGAGCATGGCCCTGAAAGAGCAGCGTGAGCGTATCGGTATCCAGGAGGATCACGACGCTTTCTCCGTCGCCGGGCGGCCGCGACGGCGGTGGGCATTCCGCACGATCTCCTCGACATCCAGGTCATCTTTCCACGCGCCAGCAAGTGCGAGAAACGCCTCCTTTCCGGAGATTCGTGTAGGAATCCGCAGCCAGTCCCGCAGCCCGGCCCGGAGGAATCGCCATTCATTCCCAATTTGGCGTCCGGGTAGCTCATGAAGATTGGCCAAGCGCACTACGTCGTCTTCGGAAACCCGCAAGTAGGCGGCCGCTTCGCTTAGGGTCAGTACG
Source organism: Gemmataceae bacterium (assembly GCA_041495645.1). Lineage (GTDB taxonomy): Bacteria > Planctomycetota > Planctomycetia > Gemmatales > Gemmataceae > JBGQCZ01. Next base: position 6,311 of record JBGQCZ010000153.1, read on the forward strand.
TCGGTCTGCTGGCCCGCCTCCGCTTCGGTCCTCAGGACCGGGCCGTTCCTAGCGTGCCGGCCAGCTTTGCCTTTTGTTGCAGACATCTTGCGTACCTCCGATTTTTGCTGACGTTCCCATTATCCTACCAGTCGCGGTTCCTCGTGGGCATCCGTACTGCGGAGTTTTTGTTAGGCCTCTGCGATTTTGGCCTTCAAGTCGTCGAGAATCGCGTAGCGGCGGCCGGAGGTTGGCAGGTAGCGTTTCTCGAAGTGGACCAGCTCGGCCCGGAATGAGGCGAGTTCCAATTCCCGATCCGCAAGTTGAGCTTCAAGCCCGGCGAGGCTTGCCTTCTTACGCGCGAGTTCCTCATCCTCGGGAGTCAGCAGCTTTTCGGGCAAGAGTGTCACGGCCATGATTGTCCGGAGTGAATCAGAACGACGCAAGGGAAAAATCGTCGACAGGGCCGGCTGCGGGTTTCCCGATCAGTTCAATCTGAACTTGGGATTTGGCGGAATTCGCTTGGGCTTTTCCCCACGCGGCCGAATCGGTTTCTTGGTCGGGCCGCCGCCGACTTCCACTTCGACGATCGCAATGGAGCGGGCACGAGCCAACTTGACATTTAAGGCGCTCTTCGCGACAATTCCAACATCGAATGGTTTCCGAATCTGGTAAAGCCATGCGCAAGCCCATCACTCTTGATCTACCGGAAGGCGTGGAAGCCGAGTTGGCATCGGCTTCGCGTGACGAGAACCTTTCGCCGAGCGAAATCGTCACCGCGGCGCTCAACGACTACCTGTTCGTTCGCAAATTCCGACGGCTGCGCGAGAAAATGCGTTCGCAGTCACCGCAGTTGTATTCGGATGACGAGATCTTGGAGCAAGTCTCATGAAAACGACCGGCAACGGGTTCATGGATCGGTTTTTGAATCCGTTCAGTAAGTCGCTTACTCCGGCGATGGCGCGACGGATCGTGCAATTCCGCGCCGATTCGGCAACACAGGCTCGTGCGGAGGAACTCGCCGACAAGTGTTCGGAAGGCGATCTCACGCCGAAGGAACGCCGTGAATACGAAGCCTACGTCCGGGCCATTCATCTCATTTCGATTCTGCAATCCAAGTCGAGGATGGTGCTCGCCAAGAGCCGCAAGCCGCGATGAACGAGACGCTGCGGAGATTGGTGCGTCGGCGCGCTCGTTTCCGTTGCGAGTATTGCGGGCTTCCCGAAGCCTGTTCGCCCGTGCTGCCGCTGCACGTTGAACACATCATCGCCCGGAAGCACAGAGGCCGCACCCGATTGTCCAATCTGGCAATGGGCTGTTATCATTGCAATTTCCATAAACAAACCGATCTTGTCGGGATCGATCCGCTGACGGAAAAGCGCACGGTGCTCTTCCACCCGCGTCGTCATAAGTGGCAGCGCCATTTCCGATGGGACGGGATCTTTCTGCTCGGAAAGACTGCCGTCGGCCGAACGACCGTTGCCGTACTCGCGATGAACGACGACGACATGATCGATTTGCGATCCGCACTCCACGAAGAAGGCGCTTTCCCTTGGTGAACTAGCTCTCCTGGCCAGCCGCATTCAGTGGATTGCCGTTCGTTCATTTCCGCCGTTTCAAATTCTTGCTGACCCAGTCCAGGCGGTCGTGGGTGAGGATTTTCTTGGTCTTCTCGGACATGTTCTTGGGCAAGTCTTTCATGAGTGGGTCTTCGAGCGGCTCCAATTCGAATTCGAGAGGTTCGAGGCTGCTCTCGAACGGCTTGGGGGGTGGGCACCAGAGCCAGGCGCGGCGTTCGCCGGGGATGTTGGTGAACTTCGATGGCACTTTCAGCGATTTCTTGGCGCTGTTGAGGGTTCTCTCGTTGATGCCGTCGGCTTTGGCGGCGGCGAGGAGCTCGGCGGCGTGGCGCGGTCCTTCGGCGAGGGCATCGATCAACCACAGCGTGGCGCGGACCACGCCGGGCAGGTCGGCTCGTTCGGGCCGTCGGCAAGCGTCGTCGGCGATGCCCGCGACGGGCCCGAGCCAATCGACCACGACCGAGTCGTCGCGCGGTTGCAGGCGAAAAGCGAGCGGGTCGGGCGTGACAGTGAGGTTGGTCTTGGTGACCGCCAGCAGCCCGCGTTTGGAATCGCGCGGATGGCGGCCGACGAGTAGGGCGGTGCGGGCCAGGCCGGCGATGCTCATCGAGCCAAGCCCGCGATAGAGAGCGCGGCCGCCTTCGCGTTTGGTGAGGTGGCGGACGAGCAGCACGGCGACGCCCGTGCGTGCGGCCAGCAGCGCGAGCGGGGCAAGTGCGCGGCGAACGGCGATCAGCCCGCCGTCGGCCAGATTCGGCGGCACGAAGCCCGTGAGCGGATCGATCACGACCAGGCCGATGCCGCAGTCGCGAATGAGTTCTTCGATTTTCGGAAGGTCATGCGGGAGTTGGGGCCGGTCGCCGGCGTCGTGGACGAAAACGAAATCGGTATCGGCGCCGGCCGCCTTGAGCCGCGGCAGGATCGTGTCGGCGCGATCGTCCTCGGCGTTCAAGATCAGGGTTTTGCAGGGAGCGTGGGGAATCGCTCCGTCGGGCATGGCGGCGGCTCGCGAAAGCCGGGCGGCAAGATCCATCGTGATCAGCGACTTGCCGCAACCGGGATCGCCGTCAAGCAGCGTCAACTTGCCGGCGGCGAGATAGGAGGGCCAAAGCCAGTTTGGAGCGGCGGGTTGCAGGTTCATCTGACCGATGGGTAGCAGTGGATTTGACATGAGGGACTCCAGGTTGGGAAGTGAGGAAAGAGAGTTGAACCGACAGAAACGCATCTGATCTATGATTGGCTGATAATGGACAAATGTCAAGTATGTGGAACTGGATTCCTCAAATTCAGAAGCCACGGATGAAACACGGACAAGACGAGAGACTGATACTATTCAATCGCAAATCTTCTCGCGGCAGGACGATTCTTCGCCCCTCTCCCCCGCCTGCAACGGCTTGAAGTTCATCAGAATCTCGATGCGGGGGAGAGGGGATGGGGGTGAGGGGGCGAGTCGGCGGCTGAATCCCCCCCTCACCCCCAACCCCACTCCCCCGCCCACCAGACTCGCTGCA
>JBGQCZ010000154.1:0-9364 GCA_041495645.1 Gemmataceae bacterium
GGATTCGGCGGTTTGGCTCCCGATCCGATCGGACGAATATCCGGCTCGCCGTCTTCGGGCTTGGTGATCAGTTCTCGATACCGCCCATGCTCGTCGGCGACATCCGGTGCGGCTTGGCCCAACGCAAGGGCCTTGGCGCGGTCTTCGGCCGACTGCTTACTTTCGTCCTTCGGAATTTCGGGAGCTTCGGCGTCGAGTAGTCCTTTGCCGCGGTCAATTCCGCCGAAGGATGCGGGAAGGATCAGGTCGGCGTTTCGTATGGAATCGGTGTTCTTTCGGCCGACTTGATTGATGACTTCCTTCACCGTGACGCGTTTCAATCCAGCACGATCAACGATGATAGATCGGCTGCTCACTTCGGATTTCTGCGTATCGTCGAGGTGGTCCCATCGATCCGCAAACCACTTGGCCGCGACACTCGTGGGCACCGACAGTGTTTCATGCGTGAGCACGCGGTGCGTGTCAAACCATTCCTCGATCGTTTCGAGATCGAGTTGATCAAAGCCGGGAAGATCCAATTCCGCCCGCCACGCCATGGTGGTTTGCGGTAGGTCGTCGGCGATGCCGCGAATCCACGGGGCAACTTCGGGCCGGCCGGGCATGGGTTCGGTGATGCTGGTCATGCTCCAAGCGTCGAGCAGGATGTCGGTGAGGTCTACCATCGTCGGCGGGGGAGAACAGGCTTTGACATACCCGTCCTTCCAAGCATTCTTTTTGAGCATATCGATTGTCTTTGGGCTCAGATCGCTTTGGCCCGTGAGCAAGTCGAGCGCGTTGACGACGGCCTGTTCGAGCGGGTCCAGTTTTCGCGGTTTACCGTCCTTGTCGGTGCGTTTAATTACTTCGGGAATCAGTATGATTGTCGCGTCGCCCGTACCTCGCCGGTTCACCCGGCCGAGCCTCTGGATGAACGAGTCGATCGTAGTTTGATCGCTCACCATATGGTCACCATTGAGGTCGAAGCCTACTTCGCCGGCGCTAGTGGAGATGAGAAAGACGGGCGGCGTGCCCTGCGCGGGGACTTCGTCACCATCAAGGAATCGTTTGAGGACGTGCTTTTTTTTAAGAAGTTCGTCGCGCTCCAGCCCGCGCATCGTGCCCGTGAGCACTTCGACAGAATCGGCGAAGGGTCCGGGCTTGTTCCTTGTGGATTCGTATTTGCGGATCGACTCTGCGATTTTCGTCGCGTCATCGGGAGAGCGGACGAAGACGACGATGCGCTTGCCCTTAAGCGAGTCACTTCGAGCCAATGCGATCGCCGCGGATTTGAGCGTATCGTTGAGCTTGCTCTTTTCGGCCGGCGGCTCGATCGTCAAACGCTTCGGTGCTTTGAATCGTTTTTCGATGATTCCGTCGTTCAAGTCCGTCTGTTCGAGCTTGAAGCGATTCCCGTCCTCGCCCTCCGTCGTTGCCGACATGCGAACTACTTTCATCGGCGTGCCTTGGCCGGATTGGAATTGCTCGATGCCGTTCTCACGAGTTCCGCCCTCACGTTTTCGTCCGACAAGCAACTGCTCGAACGGCTTGGACAGATGCGCCTCGTCCAGCACGAGCAGCGAATCTTGCCCAAGCAGTCCGCCTTCGAGAGGGCGGCGCTTGTAGCTTGATCGGTAGCCAGAAAAGAGAAGACCCGAGCCGATGAGGTCCACCGTGCCAATGATGATGGCGAGTTTGGAGGGGTCTTGCGACCATTCGCGGTTGTCGGCGAGTTGGCCGCGAAGGGTCGAAATCGCCAATTTGTTTTTGCCGAATCTGTCTCGCAGCTTCATTGCCAGATCGGTTGCCTGATCGACCACGGTTCGCCGATCGACAACGTAGATCAACCTGCGCGGGAGTTTGCAATTGATTGATCGGGCGATGAGCCAAATGGCCATCACCATCGTCTTGCCAAGACCGGTGGGGAGGTCAACGACTGGAGGAAGTTCATTTTTGATAAAATGGTCGCGAAAGAGTCGCTCCTGCCAAGACATTGGCGGATTGTCCGTCAACAATTGGAACTGTCGCATAAACATGGAAGCGCAGTCTTCTGGCTGGTTGGTGGTATGCTCGTTCGACATTTCTTTTTCCTAGGAGTCCAGACCGCCATGGTCCTCAAAGTCATGTTCGAAAAATCGGATGAAGGCGGATACACGGTCCATGTGCCGGCTCTGCCGGGGTGCATTTCCGAGGGTGAAAGCCTGGAGGAGGCGCGGCGCAATGTTCGGGAGGCGATTGAGTTGTATCTGGAGCCGGGCGACGACGCGGCGTGCGCGCCGGGGGTGGTGGTCGAGGAGATTTCGGTGTGAGGAAGCGGGGCGGGCGAGGTTTGGTTCGGCTTGTTTTTGCCGCGGCATCGTCGGATAATTCGGGTATGGAACTCCTTGGCCACATTCAGAACGGCGTTGTGGTATTCGACTCCGGCGAGTCGCTTCCGGAAGGAACGCGAGTGACCGTGGCGCCGGTTCGCCCGACCATCGTGGAAAAACCCGGCGAACTGCCCGTGGTCGTCGGTGGAGAACCGGGGACCATGTACTTGACAAACGAGCGGATAAACGAAATTCTCGACCAGGAAGACATTGAGGCCATGAAGTTAACGTGGAATGTTCCTTCCTGACATCAAACTTCTGACCAAGGTCGGTTCCATGACAGCCATCGTTGACGGCATTTACAAACAGGGCAAGATCGAGCTTCTGCAACCCCCCAATGATTTGCCGGAAGGGCCGGTGCGCGTGATCGTGATAGCCGAAAACCGACCGAAGCCTCCTCCGCGCATGATCACGTATGGCATGTATCCGGGCGATACGTCCACGCTTGAGGATTTCAAGTTCACCGAGTGGCAGAAGAAGTGGGACGACGGCGATGGGCAATGAGTATGCCGTGGACGCCCACGCCTTGATCTGGTTCCTGGGCAAACACCCGCGTCTCGGCGTCAACGCCCGCGCTGCCATGCAGGACCCGGCCAGCACATTGTTTCTGCCGATCATCGCTTTGGCGGAAGTTTGCTGGGCCGTAGCGGCAGGGAAAACAAGCATTCCCTCGGTGGCCGCGCTGCTCGCGGACGTGGATGCCGATCCACGCATTAGCGTGGTTCCCCTGGATCGCGCCATTCTCGATCGCGCGCTCAGCCTGTCCGCCATCAGCGAGATGCACGACCGCTTGATCGCTGCCACAGCCCTGCACCTGGCTGGCGCTTCATCGAGCGTGCCTCTGTTGACACGTGATCCTGACATTACTGCCTCCGGCCTCGTCCCGGTTGTCTGGTAAGACCACTCCTCCGTCAATTCCTGATTTCACGTCACAATGACGACATCCTTCGCGTCGTGCGCTTCGATGGGTTTGCCGATGGCTTCGATGCCGGCGGCGCAGCGGGGGCATAGCGGGATGAACAAAACTTGATCTTCCTGCAAATTCACTACGTCATACAGCCTGCTCTTGAGGCGCACAAGGTCCGTAGCGGTGAGGCGGCAAAGAAAAACCGAGTATTGGCGACGGAAGCCGAAGTCCTCGCAGACCTTGGCGACCTTTCGCAGCCGCTTCGGATGGCAGATGTCGTAGGCCACAAGCCACGAATCCAAGGGACTCTCCACGGTGCGGTGGCACGGCCGACCTGTGTCGGTCACGTGTCAGCTGGAACAGAATCTATTGCATCTGCTGTCATTGCATCGTGACGTTCCGGGGGCGTATACTGTCTTGGCACTTCAGCCGGAAGCGGTTCCGGTGCGCACTTTTTGAGGCAAATCATGTCGGTGCGGATTCTAAGACTGGCGAGAGGCGGCAACGGTAGGGCGTGGACCGCACGTCGCAGCCAAGCCGCTGCCGCCCCGAAAACAACAAAAACAACAAAGTGTTCGATCGTCCGCCGAACCGACGTTAAGTCACTGTTGAATAATGACTTACGGGCCAACATCAAAGGCAGCGCACACGGCAATTGTTGTTTTTTGTTGTGTTCGATCACTCCTCGCCAGTCAGCGCACGGTGAATCCGGTGTAATTCGGGATGTCGCCGCGGATATAGGCGGCCAGCATGCGAGCCTGGACTTCGAGCATGCGGCCGTAGGCCATCTTGTAGCCGAACACCGGGTGCGTCACGATCGTGGCTTTTCGTTGCTCGTAAGTTTCAAAGAACCGTTTGCGACTGCCTTCGGTCAGTTGGCAAGCGTTGCGCCAGACCACGAAGTCGGCGGCGGTCACGTAGCCGTTATTGATCAGGGTCAGCACGACCGAATCGGCGATGACGGCCCGGAACTCCTCCATCAAATCGAGGGCGAGGGATGGTTTGCCGTGCCGGCTGACGTGAAAGAAGCCGTAATACGGATCGAAGCCGACGGCACAGAGGGCCGAGAAGCAATCTTTCAGCAGCATGGCGTAGCTGAACGAAAGCAAGGCGTTGACCGGATCCTTGGGCGGGCGGCGATTGCGCGATTTGAAGTCGAACGTCGAGCCGGGGGCCGGCGCCTTGAGCATGCGTTGGAACTGGCTGAAATAAACGGCTGCGGCCTGGCCCTCGGTGCCGAGCAAGACGGCCGGATCGGAGACGCGGTCGAGTCGATTCAGCAATTCGGCCATTTCGCGAGCGGCCGGCTCGTCGCTGCCGGACACCGAGTCGTCGTCGGACCGGGATCGCAACGAGCGCATCATCAATGTCCGTTGGTTAGCGATCTTTGCCCGGACGGCGGCACGGGCCAGGTCGAGTGCTTTGCCGGGATCGGAAAAGATGCGGTACTGGTTGAGCCTCAGGGTCACGTTCTTGGTAGGCGCCGGCTGGAGGGCGGCAATGAATCGTCCGAAGCCGGTCATATAGACGACCGGCACTTCCAGCGTGGCCAGGCATTCGAGCGCTTGGGTTGAAACCTGCACGTTGCCGAAGACGACAACCTGGCGAATGGCGGCGATCGGCACACGCTGAATCTGTTGGCCGTCTTTGCGGACCACAAGATGCTCGCTGCGCTTGCCGACGTAGGACCCGGATTCCTGCAGATAAAGCACGGCTCCTTCGTCAACTTGCGGCAAGACGCGGGTGATTCCGGCGGTGGCTTCTTCGGTGGGGGACAGCGTCACGCGACCCAAGCAATACAGCGTTTCTTCAGGCTGACAGATCGGCAGCAGCGAGCAGCCGTGGCAGCGGTGGCGAAGCTCGGCGGGCAGCGGTTCCGGCGGCGTGTCGCGCTCGGAGAGTTCCCGGATGGTTCGAATCGCTTGCAGCGTTTTGGCTCGCAGCGATTCGTCGAGCGGCACGGTGACGCGCGATTTGCTTCCGATGTAATAAAGGACGCCATCGGCGATCTCGATGCCCATTTCCTCTTCGAGCAAAAGCGCTTGAGCGCACAGCTGAATCGCATCGTTTTCCCAGAAAGGCGGTTGGCCGTTGTCCTGGTTCGGCCCGCTGGAGCGCTTGTACTCGACGGGATAGACGCGGCCGTTCTTCTCTTCGACCAAGTCCAGCTTGCCGCTGATGCCCAAGTGTTCCGAACTAATTTGGACGCTGCGCGTGTGCATCGCATCGCCTTCCTTGCGCGGCTTGCCTTGCAGGTCTGGATCATCGACGCGGCGGTGCTGAAACAGCCCGTCGGCGACATGCTCGTTGACCGGCATCACCGCTTCGACGTATTCCAGGTAATAGAGCCGCGGGCAGTAGCTCACCTGGTTCAGGGCACGCACCGGTATGAGATCATCGGAACTGGCCACGACGCATCCTCCTTTCGAGATCAGGTATTGACCACGGGGCGACTACGCGGCCTCGGCGGCCGGAGGTTCCACGACCAGGGTTTCGGTGGGGCCTGCGATGGCGGAAAGGTCGAGATTGGCAATTGGAGGCAGGCTCGATCCAAGAATTCCGCCCAAGTCTCCGTAGATGCTCACGGTGTTCGTGGCCGCCCGGTCAAGTTGCTTCTCACGCTTCGCCCAAATGCGCTGCATCGAACGCTTCTCGGAGTCGAGATCCTGTTTCATGGTGGTAAACGCTTCGACGATACCCTCGATGCGGCGGCAGAACTCGACGCTGGACAAATAATTGTAAAGGAGTTCGACTTTGGTCTGCTTGCCTTCCAGGGCGCGACGAGTGCGAGCAACCTCCATCAATCCAGCACGGAGAGCAGCGGCCAAGCCGACCAAACAGCTCTGGCTGGTGATCCAAACGCCGTCGACAAAATCGAACGTGGCGAGGCCTTCGGGCATTTCAACCGATGTGAGAACTGCCAGTTCGGCTTTGGCCGTGCGTTGGTCGTCGCGCAATTTGGGCAGCCAACCGTCGCTCCAGCACTTGGTGCGTTTCGATTCCCAGAGGATGGTCCCACACTCCTGACCGGCACCGTCGCGAACATGCTGAAGCACATCGCCGCCGTGAGTTCCGACTGGAATGGGTTCGATGACGTCGGTTGGGAAGTGCTGGCGCAGGAGTTCTTCGAGCTGAAGTTCCATGACTTCGCCCCGAATTTGGGGAATCCCTTGTTCCGCCTTACGCTTGAGTTCGTCGATTTGCCGCCGGAGCTCTGAAACGAGCATGTCCTTGTCGGCTTCCTTCAACCGGTATTCTTCGTCCGCTTCCCTTCGGGTCTCTTCGCGGAGTTTTCTCCGCTCGTCGTCAAGGGTTCGGGCAACCGTCAGTTCGAGTTCGTTCTTTTGATGTTCGAGATCGCGGCGGTCTCTTCTGAGCTGCAATTCCGCCTTTTGGGCTTCCGCGATCTTGTCATTTGCCTGCGCCAGCTGATCGGACATGTCCCGGATTTCCGTGGCAACCGATTCCCGCGCATGGCATGCCGCTTCTTCAACAAGGCGTTCACGTTCCTGGGCGACGCGATTCGATACCTCCCGCTCAAGGGCGGAGCGCGAGGTTTCGAGTTCTTGCTCTCGAATGCGGAATTCGGCCTCTTTTTGCCTTGAAACAGCGTCGAATTCGCGGCGAACGCTTTCGCGTGTCTGCGCCGTCAGAGTTTCCGAGACAGCAATTTCAGACCCACAGCTGGGGCAGGTGATCATGTCTGTCATCTGAGTTCTCCACAATGTGGCGGAATCAGTCTTGAAGTCGGTTCAACCATCCCAGAAACTTCCCGGCCACATGAGAAAGTTCGACAGACATCTTGCGAATGAGCGCGAAGCGGTTTGCAATTCTTCGCGGCGGGTGGTTAGCTGCAAAACTTCGAGCGGGTCTACTCCGCACGCAAGGCGCGCAAAAGATCGATCGGCATCTATTGCCGGCGTCAAAATGAAACTTGGGGATGCTTAATAGGCGGCCTGAACTTCGAATTGCCACTGGGACTGGACCCGCTGCTCTGCCGACCGACTGGTCCGGGTCGGCCGGACCATTTCGGCCTCAGTCCACAAGCCGCAACTTGCAGGGCGTCGGATCGATTGAAACCAGCAGCGGTTTGGCCATGTGCGGGAAACTGACGACCGCTTGGCCTGGGGCAAGGCCCGGCAAGCGCGTCCAAAGCGCTTCGTCGATACCGCTGATTGTCTTCCGCAACGTAGCCACCACTTGCGGGTCGGCAATCTTGTGCAAGATGTAGCCGTTCACGAGACCGAGAACTTGGCGCGGCAAATGTTGCGGAAGCTGTGTTACGAATGTCAGACCTAACCAACGCTTGCGGCCGCGGCGCGCCAGGCGGCTGACTTGCTGGAAGAGGATCTGCATGTCGCGAATCCGCTCTTCGGAAAGAAACTCGTGTGCTTCTTCGAGTATGAGCAAGGTTCGTGGCGGTAACGGTGCTTCGATGTTGCCGGCCTTGGCCTTCTCATAAACCTGATACGCGCCTTCCTGTGCTTCTTGCACACCTCGAAGTAAATCGGCGATGGCGAGGTTGGTCAATTCCGTCATGCCGGTATCCGATAGATCGATGATCGATACGGTGCCCGGACGGATCAAATCGGCATACTTCAAGACTGGAGCAACAGCGGCTGGCCGATCGAACACCTTCAGGCGGTTGATCCGCCAGAGCAAGCTCAGCAACTTGCCCCACGACGCCGCATTGCCCGGCATTTGCTTGGGCTCGATCAGGGATTCAATAGCGCGTTTGGCTTCATCCGTCTTGAGCGTTGAGTTGAATGGAGTGAAGGTGGACTTCGCGACCTTGGCCTTGCACAATCCCACAACGTCGAGGAAGAACGAAAGGGTCAGCCGCGGGTAACCGCGTTCGAACTCATCCAGTCGGAGTAAGATCCGTTCCTGCCGCTCGCGCTCTCCGTCGGCCGCGGTTTTCTGCGGGAAGATTCCCAGATCGCGTAACAAACGCTTCCCGATTTCATACGCGCACCAGAAACGTTCCTCTTGAGCGTCGTTTGCGCCGATCATTTCCATGACGGTATACGGTGACAGCCGCCCGAATTGCAGCGAGAATTCCCGGCGATTCGGGTGCCCAGGGTTGGTTGTTTCGCGGCCGGTCAAATGGTAGACAGTCATCTTGTCGACCGGAACCGCGTCGTGCGGCAATCCCCGCTCCTTCAAACCGGAAAGCATATCCGTCTTGTCCGTTTGCTCGTGCAGAAAGGTGTATTCGCCCTCGACGTCGAGCAGAATTACGGCCACGCCAGCGGCTTGAGCCTCGCGAACCAATCCGGCCACGGTAGTCGATTTGCCACTGCCTGTGGTGCCCAGGATCGCCGTGTGGCGGGGCAGCACCTGTTTCGAAGTCGATGGCACGCCGATTTCCAGTTTGCCAATTCCGACGCCCAGCCCGAGTCGAATATCGCCCCCGGCGTGAAAGATCTTGGCCGACTCGGCGTCGGTTAGTGCGAACACAGCACTATTTGGCAATGGCCGCAAACGTGGAGGCGCCAAAGTCCCATCTGCAAGTTCTTCGCCCATTATGGTGACCTGAATCCTTCCGTGATATGGCGGCAGGTAAACGCCGCCATTGGCCGTCACGGCCACGAGCAGATGTGAATCGGCGCGTAAGGAATCAGGTTCGGCAAATGGCCCGGCCGCGACGACTCCTAGGTAGCTCTTCCCGTCTCGGCTCTTGATGCGAACCAGCGACTGGGAAGGTGCACGTTGAGCGTTCTCACGCGGCAACAGCACCGTGACGTTTTGATCTTCGCTCCCAGGAAGGTCGAACATCGTCGCGCCAATGGCACCCGCTCGGTCGAGATCCACAGCAACTTCGCCGCCGGCTTGGTCAACATCACCTTGCAGTTGTGCCAATAGATTGTCGGGAACTCTCAGCACATTGGCGTGAGAGGTACCGTTCGAACCAAGATCCGTTGATTCTGAATTCGGCGATTGCATTGACATTGGAAATGTTCCTCATTTATCGTGCGCGAGTCGTGCGCTCGCTGAAGTATCGCCAAGGCGCACCGGCAGCAGCGTAAGCAGTTTCAGTCAGGTACTGAAGGCGACTGCCGAATACGGAACTGCATACATGGTCGGCCAAATCGATCAACAAAGGAAACCC
>JBGQCZ010000155.1:0-9363 GCA_041495645.1 Gemmataceae bacterium
ACCATGCCGACGCGGAGCAACTGCGGGAGGAAGAAGGTTTGGCGAGTCGATTGAACGAAGATCGGGCTGACCCAGAAATTGGTCAGGTATTCGGCGGTGATTTGGCCGGGGCAATAGAGCTCACCGGTCGGCCACGGTTCGCGCGTTTTGGCGATGATTCGGCGGATGATCCCTTCCGACTTGCCCGGGTCGCAACAAGTTTCCGGTTGGACCTGCATTGCGGCGGCGGCGGATGATGCAGGCGCCGCAGCGGGCTGGTCCATGGTCTTGGCAACCCACGACTGTTCGCCCGGCAGGCTATTGTCCATGGAGACCGGCAGCGGTGAGTACGCCGTCGGCATGCTGGTCTCGTTTTTGAGTACGCGCTCGGCGGAGGCCGGAGCGACGTCCCCTTGAGCAAACACGGCGGCCGGCATGGCCAAGGCGGCGGTCAGCAGCCAGCCCGTTGCAAATCCATTCCGCATGATCGACTCCTGATTACTAAGTCTCGCGAAGGCGCGGGGCGGCCCGTCCTAGACCAACCCGAAAAGCACCACCGCAAGCTGCGTTGTTTCCATCGGCAGGGTAAGAAAACGTCCCCCCGCGATTTCGGGAGGATTAACCCGTTCCAGACAAATAAGTGGCTAACGCGCAGGTTCCGTAAACTCGCGAACCTGCGCGCGACCGGGCAAACTAGAAAAGTTCATTGCTGCTGATTCGAGGTGATGTTTCGCTCTGCATTTGCGAACCGGCTGCGTAAGCTGCCGGGTGATGGCCCGCCCGGCAGCTTACGCAGCCGGTTCGCCAGCGTCATTCCCATTGTACGCCCGGTTCGCCCGCGCGAATCTCACCGATTACCCAAGATTTGATGCGATCTTGCGCTAACTGATTCTGGATGCTGTCGGCGTAGTAGGCGCTCACAACCATTGCAAATCCGATTCCGCAGTTGAAGATGTGGTCCATTTCGTCGGCGGCGATGTTGCCGAGTTTTTGAAGCCAACCAAAGACCGGCGGTACGGTCCAGTTGCGTTTGAGAAATGCCCGTCGGCCCGGCGGCAACACCCGCGGCAGATTGTCGACCAACCCGCCGCCTGTGATGTGCGCGAGCCCGCGCACCACGCGCCGCTTGGTGGGATAGTGATTCAGGATCTTCAGCACGGGACGCACGTAAATTCGCGTTGGTTCGAGCAATTCCTCGCCTACCGTTCGCCCCAGTTCCGGGATGCGATCGGAGACTTTGAGCTTGGCGTGATCGAACACGACCTTGCGGACGAGGCTGTAGCCATTGGAGTGCAGGCCGCTGCTGGACAAGCCCAAGACCTTGTCTCCGGGCTGAATCGCTTTGCCGGTGATGATGCGGTCCTTTTCGACTACGCCGACGCAAAACCCCGCCAAGTCGTAGTCGCCCGGCTGATAGAAGTCCGGTAGGATCGCGGTCTCGCCGCCCACCAGCGAGCAATCGGCTTCCATGCAACCGTCGCTAATACCCTTGATAATGTCGCGCGTGAGCGGCGGATCGTCCTTCGGCATGGCCAGGTAATCGAGGAACACCAGCGGCTCGCCGCCGGTGCAGAGGCAATCGTTCACCGACATGGCCACCAGGTCGATGCCCACGGTGTCGTGTTTGCCCATCATCGAGGCGATTTTGAGCTTGGTCCCGACGCCGTCGGTGCAGGTGACGAGCACGGGGCGGCGGTAATTCCTGGCGAAAAGGCGATTGTTGTAATCGAGTGAAAACAGGGCAGCGAATCCGCCGAAGCCGTCGAGGACGCGCGGAGTGTACGTGCGCCGCATCAGCGGCGGCATGTGCGAAAGCGATTCTTCGTACTTCTCGAGGTCGAGGCCCGCGTCGCGGTAGGTAATCGGGGTCATTCCGAAGTTGTATACACGAAAGCCGTGCGCGGCAGAGCGTCGCGACACGACCAATGTGGCGGCGAGATTTCAACTTGCCCAACCCGGACCGCAAGTTGAAAACTCGCGGCCACAAGACTCCAACTTACGCGAGGAAAACTGGGAAACCGAGAACCGAGAATGAGGAATGAAGAACCGAAAACTCTTCGGTTGTCTATTTCTCATTCACGGTTCTCGGTTTCCCGGTTTTCTTTGAGTCTTCACGGTTTGGCCGGCTTTGCCGGCGCGAGCAGTTTTTGCGTCTGGTCGGCATGCTGGCCGATGTACTGGGAGATGGTGCCGAAGAACATGAGCATTTGCTCGGCCGCTTGTTGGGCGGTGCGGTCGGTGGAGGGACCAAATAGACGGTAGGCCAGATTCGCCGCACGGCTATCGGCGTAGCAAAAAACGTCAACTTCGTGGCGGATCTTGGTCACTTCTTCGGTGTTGGCAAACGAGTGCCGCAAGACGACCACTGCGCGAACCGGGATGGTCGGAAGCAAGGCGCCGGGCCGGACCTGGCCCTCGGCGTACCAAATTCGCGCGTCCGGGCCATCGCTCAATGGAAACCAGACGATTTCGCTGCCTTGCTCGTCGGCCCAGGAGAACCGGCCGTTGCCGCGATCGACGATCGGCTGGCAGGCAATACCGACACGCTGCCACGCCAAAGCGGCCCGGTCCGGGTGATCCAGCAGCCAGCGATAGATCTTCGGAACCGCGGAGATTTCCTCCGCTGGAGCATGGGTTACGAGCGACGGCTGGTTGAGGACTTTTTTCACCTTGTCGCGCAAGGCCGGAGGCAGACTGTCTACGGGAACCAAACGGGCCGCCGACATGGATGTCGCGGTCTTCGTGCGAAACTGCGGCAACTCAGCCGCGGCCTTCGCACGGTAGTCGGCCTGAGAGGGTTGAGCGATGGCGACAGCGGGGCAAACCAGAAAGACTAGGAGACCGAGGGGGTTTCGGGAGATGCTCATCGACGACCCTCTGATGAAAGCCACCCTGCGCCATCGTGCTCATTATTAATCGCACGGCAAGTCCAACCGACATGAAGGATTTCGTCGCCCCGTCGAGTTGACCTTCCCCGCCCATGACACTTCGCCTATATTCCGGTTCCCACGGTGATCTCTTCGATCGCTGAATGCTCGTGGAGCAAATTCGCCATGTGCAAGAAACTCGTCGTTGCCGGCGTTGTGTTGACGGCGTTCGCCTCGGTCGCGGGCTGGTTCGCGTACAAGCCTTTACTCGCCCGGCACTACGTAAACAAGCTCGAAAGCTCACCCGACGACGAGACGGTGGATCGTATTGCCGATTTCGGAGAGGCATCGGTGTCGCCGCTCATCGAGATGTTGAAACGAGATGCGCCGGCGAGTGGGCATGCGTCCTATGCATTGCAGCGGGTTTTGGATCGCTGGCAGCCCGACGACCCACGCGCGCCAAACGTGGCGCGCAAGTTGGCCAGTTCATTCGCGGATTTTTCCACCGCCGGAAAGGTGGGCGTTCTGGAATTGGCTGAAATGTGGCAGGGGCGAGGCGCCGATTGCCGGGATGCCGCCGCGCAGCTGGTGCAGGCGGGCCTGAAAGACGACCAAGTGTCCACTCAAGTGCGAGCAATTATTTTGGCGCTGAAGCCAGAGTTCGGATTGGTCGTGGATGTTGCCCCGCTGTTGAAGGATCCCAAGCCCGAAGTGCGGCGGGCGGCGGTTTTGGCCGTCGGTCCATTCCGCGATCTCGTTCCGGATGAAGACTTGTTGCCCTGCTTACACGATGCCGATGAGGAGGTGCGCGGGCGGTGTGAAGCGGCCTTGAAAATTCGCGGCCTGCGCGACAAAGACGTGCTTCTCGGCCGGCTCATCACCGATTCGTCGCCCTTGAAGCGACTCGAAGTGATTCGCTTCCTTCCGAACGATTCGCAGCTTGATCCGCAGGCCTGGCTCAACCGATTATGTCAGGATTCCTCGCCGATCGTTCGCGCCAGTGCGGCCCGTTTCGCATTAGACCCTGCGGCGGAGATTGATGCCGATCTGTCGCCGCGCGTTCGCCAGATGGCCCAATCGGACCCGGACGGCACGGTGCGTCAAATCGCCGAGTTTCTCCTGCGCAGCCGGGAGAGGCCCGGAGCGGCGCCGCGCTAAGGTCATGCTCGCGGCAAACGATCGGTTACTGCACTTCTGTATCTCAATGTACGCCAGTTTTGAGAGCTGCCGAATAATGAGAGTCCAATGAATAACTCAGAAAAATGGGCAAACCGGGGCTTGCCGTTCTTGATTTAGCCGTTTACCGCGCCAAAAATGAAAGTTGAGGTCTCCGTGCGCAGCCAGGGCGCAGCCACCCTGCCTGCCGATGGGCTCAACCCCATCGCCGAGACGCTCGCTCCCGCGTTGAAGCGTGGAACTTCAACGGCCCGCCAAGATCGGGTGAAGTCAACGAGCGGGAGCCGTCGTCAGTCACCTGGGTTGCGCATTAGGAAAAAGGATAGGCGGCAATGCTCGTACTGTCCAGAAAAAAAAATGAGTCGATCGTGATCGACAACAACGTCACGATCACGGTGGTGGAGATCCGGAACGACAAAGTCCGCTTGGGCATCGTCGCGCCCAAAGACGTGCCCGTCCATCGCCAAGAGGTGTTCGACGCGATCCACGGCAAGTCGGCGGTGGTCGATGCGACCCAGCCGCAAGTTATCGTGAAGCCAGCCGACCCGGCTTGATCTCGTCCGCCTCACTCTTCCCCTCGACGTCCGGTCGCATCGCCATTCGGCGGCTGGAATGCGAGGGATTCGCCCTCCTCGGAATGTTCCCGTCCAAGCGCGGATTGGGTTGCTACAATCGTGTTGTCCTTTCGCTAATGCCATTTCGAGACTGTGAAATGCCCTCCATCGTCGTGATCGGCGCGAGTACCGACCGATCCAAGTTCGGCAACAAGTGCGTCCGCGCTTACGCAACGAAGGGCTATCATGTGTACCCGGTCAACCCCAAAGAATCGGCGATCGAGGGTTGGCCGGCCTTCAAATCGATTCTGGATGTGCCCGTGGAGGCGATTGATCGGGTCAGTATTTACTTGCCTCCGGCGCTCGGGGTCAAGGTGCTGGAAGACGTGTCACGAAAAAAGATGGCCGAAGTCTGGCTGAACCCGGGCGCCGACGCGCCGGAAGTGCTGCAGAAGGCCCGCGAACTTGGCCTCAATGCCGTCCGCGGGTGCAGCATTGTCGCGATTGCAGTCTCGCCTTCAGACTTGGATTGAAAACTCACTTCTTGGCAACTTCGAACAGAATAGACTGCACGCTGCCCAGTGCAAGCAATAGCCGCTGGCCGATTTCCGCGGCGGCGCCGACGGTCGTTCGTATAACAACGGCACGGAACGACAAACACTTGCAGAGAGATACCATGCGCGAAATTCGCATCGGCAACTTCGTGGAAATGGCCGTCGAGCGAAGCGATTATCCGCCGGAAAAGATCCGGAAAATTCTGGACGGCGAGACGGTAACGGTCTTGGGATACGGTGTGCAGGGGCGCGGCCAGTCGTTGAACATGCGCGACAATGGCGTGCGCGTGATCATCGGCCAGCGCAAGGGCGGCAAGGCATGGGACGACGCGGTGAAAGACGGCTGGAAACCCGGCGAGACGCTGTTTGACGTGGAAGAAGCCACGAAACGCGGCACGATCGTGCAGTATTTATTGTCGGACGCCGGTCAGAAAGAGATGTGGCCAAAGCTCAAACCGTTCCTCACCGTCGGCAAAGCGCTCTACTTCTCACACGGATTTTCCATTGTTTTCAGAGATCAAACGGGTGTCATCCCGCCGAAAGATATCGACGTGATTCTGGTTGCGCCGAAGGGCTCAGGAACGACCGTCCGCAGGTTGTTCGTCGAAGGCCGCGGCATCAATGCCAGTTTCGCCGTTCATCAAGATGCCACCGGCCGAGCCCGCGATCGCTGCCTGGCTCTGGGTGTCGCGATCGGCTCCGGATACCTGTTTGAAACCACGTTCAAGAAGGAAGTCGTCAGTGATCTGACCGGCGAGCGCGGCGTGCTCATGGGCGCTATCTATGGCCTGTGGCTGGCCCAATATGAAGTATTGCGCGAGCATGGCCATAGTCCGTCGGAAGCGTTCAACGAGACCGTCGAGGAAGCCACACAGAGCTTGTATCCGCTGATCGGCGAAAACGGCATGGACTGGATGTACGCCAACTGCTCGACCACGGCCCAACGCGGAGCGCTGGATTGGTTCAAACGCTTCCGCGATGCGACCAAGGGCGTGTTTCAGGAGCTTTATCATCAGGTCGAAATCGGCGCAGAAACGAAGCGCGTATTGGAATCCAACAGCCGGCCGGATTATCGCCAGCAACTAGAAACGGAATTGAAAGAAGTGCGAGAAAGCGAGATGTGGATCGCCGGTAAAGCTGTACGGGACCTGCGCCCTGAACGGCAAACGAAATAGGCTCTGGCGGTTTTGTTCCGTCACGGAACTGTAACGGGCCGTTGACAATCCAGTCCAAGTCCGGCATCGTCTTGTGAATGTAACCGGTTCTTAATTGGAGAGGCGATGCGCGTTCGCGTTGGTGTCGTATTGGTCGCCGCAGTCGTTGCCGCCATCAATGGGCGGGCTTTCGCCGCGGAAGCCGAGCAACCCGCGGTCGCGGAACTCTTCGAAGACAAGGCCGAAGATTTGCTCAAGGTTCTGACCAATCCCTGGAACGACGCCGGCGAAGGCACAGTGGAAGAGAAGGACACGTTCACGGGCGACAAATCGATCAAGATCATTCCGTTACAGCGCTATCACAACGAATTGCCGGGCTGGAAATTCCGGATTGTCGAAAAGCCGTTGCCGGGCGAATTCCGCTACATCCGCTTCGCGTGGAAAAAATCGGGCGGGTCGGGAATCATGCTTCAATTGCACGACACGGATTGGAACATGCGTTACTTCGCGGGCCAGAATGTGCAAGCGTGGCAGCCGGCCATTCAGGTTGCCGAGAAGTTGCCCGGCGATTGGGTGGTAGTCACGCGCGACTTGTTCAAGGACTTTGGCGAACGAACGCTCAAAGGGATCGCGCTGACCGCGTTCAACGGCGAGTTCGCCATGTTCGATCACATCTACCTGGGCCGCTCAATCGAGGATTTGGACCGCATCGACGCGACAGGTTTGCGCAAGGACGGCGCCATGCTCAAATTCACCGACGACCAATTGAATGCGCTGTGGAAGGACCTGGCCTCGGAAAAAGACCGCGACGCTTATTGGGCCAAGTGGAAACTGGTCGCCGCTCAAAAGCAAGTCGTCCCGTTCCTGAAACAAAGGCTGGCTGTCGCCAAAGAGCCGACCGATGCGAAAGAAATCCGTCGCTGGATCGTTGAATTGGACCACTCGGAATTCGCCGTTCGCGAGAAAGCCACGCGCAGCCTTGGAAAGCACATCGACGCGGCGGAGGGATTGCTGCGCCGGGAGCTCGAAATGGCCAATTCGCCGGAAGCGAGACGCCGCATTGATCGTCTGTTGGGTTCAATCACCAAATCCGGCGCGGAGCAAGTTCGTCTTGAGAAAGCGATCCGCGTGCTTGAGTACGCCGAAACTACCGATGCCTGGCAATTGCTCGATGAACTGGCAAAGGGGCCGGACGGAGCGAAGGTGACCGAAGAGGCGAAAGAAGCGATCAAACGGTTGGCTGCCAGAAGCAAATAGCCCGCTCGCGGCTTTGCTAGAAGTGCAAAGCCGCAAGCGTCTCGATTCTTACTTCTTCTCCGCGGCCCAGATGTTGCGGAACATCATCGGGTTGCCGTGATCTTGTAAACGAATGCCTTGCGCGGATTCATCCTCACCGACTCCGCCCGGCGTCGGGCCTTTCTTAAACTCGACATTGTCCTGAACGAGCACGCCGTTGTGCTTCACCGTGGCGCGAGCGTTGACGGTTTTCTTGCCGTTCTCGAATTTCGCCGGAGTGAAGTCGATGTCGTAGGTCTGCCATTGCAGCGGCGGATAGCACATGTTGACCTTCGGATCGTGCTCCTGGTAAAACCCGCCGGCCTCGTTGTTCAGGCCCTTCAGCCCGAAGCTATCGAGCACTTGCAATTCGTACCGGTTCTGAAGATAAACGCCGCTGTTCGCACGGCCCTGGCCGCGCGCCCGCGGCATGAACGGCAGCATGAACTCCACATGCAACGTGAATGGGCCCGAAAACTTCTGTTTGCTGAGTATGTCGCCGCCGCCCTTCACTTGCATCACGCCGTCGTCGCGGACGGTCCAGCTCGCTGGCGTCTTGCCGTCGGCCTTGGTCCACGCGTCCAGGTTCTTGCCGTCGAACATCACAATCGCTCCCTCGGGCGCCTTCATGCCCTCGGTTGAACTCTTGCGCGTTGCTTTTTTCAATTCAAATGTACGATCGCCGACGCTGACGGAGATCTTGCCGGCAGCGATGATCGCTTTGTGATCGTCATCACCAAACGTTACTTTGCCGTCTTCCAGCTTGCCTTTGAACACCTTGACTTTGTCGGCCTCTCCGTCCCAGCCGTCGCCCGGCAAGCCGCCCCGGAAGCCCTTGATGGTAAAGGCCCCGTCGCCGTCCGCGATCACTTGCGCGCCGACTTTCTGTTCGCCGGGACCTTCGCCCGTGTATTCGCCTTGAAACGTGAAATCCGGGCCGGCCTTCCCGGACTCGGTGAAGGATTCGATCGGTTTCTTTTCCGGCTTCGGCTTGTCCTGGGCCGAAACCGCGACGGCGAAGGTAAACAACAACAGTGCGGAGAGCAGTTTTCTCATGATGCGACCTCGACGGAAGGAGGGATCGGAGCATTCCGGACGGAACGCGGATGCCGCTATCTTCGCCCGCCGGCCCGCCGCGTCAATCCCCGAAACGCCAATTGATTGCCGAGCCGGTAAGTTTACCTCGGCGGACTTTTCGCTTATGATCACTGCATCTGTATCGAGGCCGCACGATCCATGACCAATCCGTTCCGCAATCTGCCCGCCGTCAACGACGTGCTCGAAGCGCCGCCGCTGGCAACGCTCAATGGCCAACATTCGCACGAACGTGTGGTGGAGTGCGTCCGGCAGGAACTTGATCGTGCGCGAGAATTGCTCAAAGATAATCCGGCCAAATCGCCCGATGCCGCTGAAATCGCCCGCCGCGCCGCCGCACGCCTGACTCGCGACAATCACCCCAACCTCCGCCGCGTGATCAACGCCACGGGCATCGTCTTGCATACGAACCTCGGCCGGGCGCCAATCGGCGAGGAGGCCGCCCGCGCCGCCTACGACGCCGCGCGCGGATACCTCAACCTCGAAATGGACCTCGAAACCGGAAAGCGCTCCTCGCGACAAGACGCAATTCGCAATTGGCTTTGCCAATTGACCGGGGCCGAATCGGCCACCGCCGTCAACAACTGCGCCGCCGCGACCGTGATCGTCTTGCGAGCGCTCGCGGCCGGCAAGGAAGTAGTCGTCTCGCGCGGGCAACTCATCGAGATTGGCGGTAGCTTCCGCATCCCGGACATTATGGGCGTGAGCG
>JBGQCZ010000156.1:0-9350 GCA_041495645.1 Gemmataceae bacterium
GGGCGTTGTATTCCGCTTCGGTCAAACCGTCGTAGAGGACTCGTTTCATTTCCCAGGCTTCGGTGTCCTTTGGTTGGTCGGCAAGCATTCGTTCGACGGCAGCGATCACTTCCATTCGCCGTGCCGGCAATGCGAGTTGCGGCTTGCCGGCGCGGGCCGCCAACTCCGATGAACGCAACAGGGCCATCTGCCAGGCGGGGAAAAGGACGGTCTGCCGCGACGGGCCGTCGTTAGCGGTCCATTCCGACGGGTCGAGCAGGCGCGTGAGCCGTTTTGCCGCCGATTCGACGTTCTTCGCGCGCATGTCCGCCACGGCGTGCCAGTATTCCACCTCCGCCTTGCGATCCGGGCTCCGATTGGCGATCAGGTCGAGCAAATGGCGGACCTCATCCATGTGGGCCGCGTCCACGGACGGTTCGAACATCAGCCGCCCGACCCGGTTTAGGCACAAATCGAGGTCCAGGAGCGCGAGCGTTTCCGGATCGTTGGCCACCTGCTTGGGATCGATGCCGCTATGGGCTGTTGCCAACCCATCGCGGGCCAACTTGTTGTTCGGGTCCAATTCCAACGCGCGGCGAAACGACTTGAGCGCAGGTCGAATGCGACCCATTTGATGGTAACTGAAACCGCGCAACGTGTGTTTGAAGACGCGCAGGCCGGGCATCGAATAACGCGTGTAGAGAACGTACAGTGCGGCGGGGATGACCAGCGCCAGCGAGGGCAAAGCTGGCGTAAGGTCCAGAAGCCAGACGCCGATCGCCATCCCGGCGCAAATTGCGGCGAACTCACCTTCGGACTCTTCGGCCTGTCCCGCAAAGGTCAACAAATAAAAGAACGGCAAACCCAGCAACAAGTGGACGCCCAAAAGGAACCGCGACGAAGAATACGATTCCGTGCGATGGTAGGATTCACTTTGCTCGATGTAGTTCAGCGCCAAGCCCACGAGCATAACGGCGATGGCGGCCGCGGTGATCGAGCGCCAATTTTCCGAATTGATCCGTCGTGCTTCCGCGAGCGCCACTCCCAGCAAGGCCCCGGCGCCGACCGTGATCGGCAACAAGCTATCGCCGATTTCCGGATTGCGGATCCAAAGGGCGCCCGCCAACAGTCCGCCGATCAGGCCGAAGTAAATCAGCGACGGGCTTTCGAGGATTAGAAACAGAATCAAGGAAACGAAGCGGCCACCAACCTTGACGCCGCGCGGCAACCACGACAGCAAGGCGAGCAATAGCCCAATCCCGAGCCCGCCCGCCATGAACGCCGCCAGAATGCCCGTCTTGGGCCAGTCCGGCTGTTGCATCGCGGCGAAAACGAGCAGGCCGAGAAATATGCCTTTAAGCAGATATTCGGTGTAGAGCCAACGCATGATGGTGTGTCACCCCGGATGGGAACGTCATGGCGGCCGAAGGATCGCTCCGGCCAATGCTGGTGGGGGGACAGGCCAGCCCCGGCACGCCCGCAACCGTTGAACCCGGGGGTAGTTCGCGATTATTGTACAACCAACCAACGCCGTCTGCCTAGTACGTCGGCATGGTCTTATCGATTTTCGTGGCCCATTCGATGATGCCGCCCTTCAAATTCCGGACTTTTGTAAAGCCCTGCTCTCTTAGAAACGCCACGGCCTTGGCGCTGCGCATCCCGCTCTTGCAATGGACGACAATCTCTCGGTCAGAATCCAATTCGCGGAAGCGCTGCGGCAATTCCGGCAGCGGCACGACGGTGCTGCCGGCGATGCGGCAAATCGCGATTTCCGGCGGGTTGCGCACGTCGAGGATGAACGCGTTCTCGCCGCGATCGATTCGTTGCTTCAACTCTTCAACCGTCAGATCAGGACTCATGCCAGTCGTTGCCTCAGCGGGTTGGGGAGCTTCTTCGCCGCGTACGCCGCAGAATTGGTCGTAATCGATCAATGCCTTAATCGTCGGGTTGTCGCCGCAGATGGGGCACTTTGGATTGCAGCGAACTTTGAACGTCTTGAACGACATGGCCAGGGCATCGTAGTGCAGGAGCCGGCCGATGAGCGGTTCGCCTTTGCCGAGGATTAGCTTCACGGCTTCGGTCGCCTGAATCACGCCGATAACGCCGGGCAGAATGCCGAGCACTCCGCCCTCGGCGCAACTCGGCACCTCGCCCGGCGGCGGCGGTTCCGGATACAGACACCGGTAGCAGGGACCGTGCGGCGGATGAAACACCGAAGCCTGGCCGTCGAAGCGAAAAATGCTTCCGTAGACATTTGGTTTTTTCAAGAGCACGCAGACATCGTTGACGAGGTAGCGCGTGGCGAAATTGTCGGTGCCGTCGATGACGACGTCGTAGTTACGGCTGATGTCCATGGCGTTGGCGGCGGTGAGGCGAGTCTCGTAGCCTTCGTACTTGATGTCGGGGTTGATGGCCCGCAGGCGTTCGAGAGCGGATTGCAGTTTCGGCTTGCCAACGTTGGCGGTGTCGTGCAAGACCTGGCGTTGAAGATTGCTGAAATCGACGACGTCGAAATCAACGAGACCAATGCGGCCGACACCGGCCGCGGCAAGATACAAGCCGAGCGGTGAGCCGAGTCCGCCGGCGCCGATGAGCAACACCGATGCAGCCTTGAGCCGGCGTTGGCCGTCCATGCCCACTTCGGGCATGATCAAGTGGCGCGAATAGCGCTGCACTTCGGCCGGCGTCAGGACGATCGGCTCAAAGCGGGAACCGATCAAGTCAAACGGCAGGGGCATGGGGTTGATCCGGGGTTCGGCGTTGGGCAAGCTGCGGGCCGACGGCTGCCGCAATGCGCCTCGCCAAGCGTTCGTGTTTGGCTTCGCATCCACGTCGGGCTTACGCCTCGACGCTCGCCTGACACATCAAATGGCCCCGACGACGAGGCAGGCGTTGTGTCCGCCGAAACCGAAGCTGTTGGAAATGGCGTAGCGAACTCGTTTCTCCCGTGCAACGTTCGGGACGTAGTCCAGGTCGCATTGCGCATCGGCATTGTCCAAATTGATCGTCGGGTGAACGATTCCGTCGCGAATGCTCAAGATGCAGGCGATCAGTTCGATGCCGCCGCTGGCCCCGAGCAGATGGCCGGTCATGCTCTTGGTGCTGCTGATGAGCAGTTTTCGCGCATGCGGACCGAAGGTCTGCTTAATGGCGTTGGTTTCGGCGACATCGCCCAAGTCGGTGCTGGTGCCGTGCGCGTTGACGTAATCGACTTCGTCGGCGGAAATGCGGGCATCGCGAACTGCCCGATTCATGGCTGCGATGGCGCCTTTGCCTTCTGGGTGCGGAGCGGTGATGTGGTGGGCATCCGCGGTGGCGGCGGCGCCGATCAGTTCGGCATAAATTCGAGCGCCGCGTTTCTTGGCGTGTTCGTATTCTTCAAGGACGATCACGCCGGCGCCTTCGCTCAGCACGAACCCGTCGCGGTCTTTGTCGAACGGCCGGCTTGCCTTGGTCGGCGCGTCGTTGCGCTGCGACAGGGCACGCAACGAACAGAAGCCGCCAAGGCCGGTCGGCGTGATGGCCGCTTCGGTCCCGCCGGTGATCATGATGTCCGCGTCGTCGTAGCGAATCGTGCGCAGGGCGTCGCCGATGGCGTTGCCGGCCGAGGCGCAGGCGGTCGCGACCGACGTGTTTGGCCCCATCAGGCCGTAGTGGATGGAGATATTGCCGGGAGCGGCGTTGGAGATCATTTTCGGGATGACCAACAAATTGATCTTGCGCGGCCCGCCTTGCGAATAGTCTCGGTAGCTTTCTTCGAACGTGTTCAGCCCGCCAATGCCGCAGCCTAGGATCGCGCCGCAGCGGAACGGGTCTTCCTTCGAGAAATCGAGGCCGGTGTCGCGAATGGCCTCGGCCGCGGCCACCATGGCGAACTGCGAAAAGCGGTCCATGCGGCGGATAGATTTGGGATCGTGCCCGCCGGCCGCGGGGTCGAAGATCTTGACTTCGCCGCCGAAGTGAACGCGGAAGTCTTTCGGATCGAATTGGGTCAGCGGGGCAATGCCGCTGCGGCCCTCTTTCAAACCGGACCAGAACCCGGCCACGTCGTTGGCCAGGGGGTTGACCGTACCCATCCCCGTGATGACGACGCGCCGCCGGCTCATTTCTTCTCGATCTCCCGCTGAATGTGGTCGATCGCTTCGCCAACGGTCTTGATCTTCTCCGCCTGATCGTCGGGGATGGTGATTTCGAACTCTTCCTCGAGCTCCATGATGAGCTCGACGATGTCCAACGAATCGGCCCCGATGTCCTCGATGAACTTCGTATCGCGGTTCACCTGGTCCTTGCTGACCGCCAGGTTTTCACAGACGATTTCAATGACACGCTCTTCGACGGAAGCCACAACAGGAACCTCCAGAGAGTTTTGCGTTTGCGCAAGTCAGTTGATACTGGTACGAAACCCCCGTAGGGTTGACTAGGCCAATGAACCGCTTGCCGCACGGCGCGTTATACACCACTCAGAATACGCAGTTTCGGCAGTAAATCTTACGATTAACCCGCTTCAATAACCCGGCCAGCACTCGGCCCGGTCCGACTTCGTGGAACTGTTCCACGCCGGCTGCCAAAAGCTGCCGCATCGTTTCCTCCCACAACACCGGCTGCAACACTTGCCGGACCAGCAAGCCGCGAATTTCGGCCGGATCCGTGTGCGGTTTGGCGTCTACATTCGACCACACCGGCACCCGCGGGGCCTTCAGTTCAGCCGATTCCAGCGCTTTGGCCAACTGTTCGTCGGCGGGCTTCATCAGCGGCGTGTGAAACGCGCCCGCTACCGGCAGAACGACCGTTCGCGCTCCCTTTTCTTCCGCAAGTTTTTGAGCCGCCGCACAGGCCGCTTTCGTACCGGAAACCACCGTGTTACCGGGGCAAAGCAGGTTCGCTATCTGAATCAGTCCCTCGGATCGAGCCGCCGCAACGATCTCCTCAATCAACGGCGGATCCAGCATCAGAATGCTGACCATTCCGCTCGGGGTGTCGTCGGCCGCGGCCTGCATGGCCTCGCCGCGCTTTTGCACGAGCTTCAGCCCATCGCGAAAACTCATCGCCCCCGCAAAGACCAAAGCCGTGTATTCCCCAAGGCTAAGCCCGGCGGTGGCGATGCACGAATCGATCGCCGCCAAGTCGCTTGCCTTCAAGACTTCGAGGGCAGCCAAGCCGCCGACGAATATCGCCGGTTGGCTGACGACCGTCGAATTCAATCGCTCAGCGGGGCCGTTCAGGCAAACATCGGCCAGATCGTAACCGAGGATCGACTTCGCCTCATCGAACAATGCACGAGCGGCGGGCGACGATTCGAGGACCGCCTTGCCCATGCCGACGGTTTGTGCGCCCTGTCCCGGGAAGAGGATCGCGGATTTGGGCATGGTAACATCCCGCAGCCAATCACGTCATTCATCCGCGCCCGATGGAGTCGCTCCGAGTTCCGCGACGATCTTCTCGTTCAAGCCCGAACGGGCTTGTTGTGCGGCCACAGCCAAGGCGTTGCGGATGGCCCGATCGTCCGAGGAACCGTGGCAAATGATGCAAATTCCGTCGATTCCGAGCAGCGGCGCGCCGCCGAAACTGCTGTAATGGTATTTGTTAACCAGGGCTTTGAGGGCCTGAGCGGCTTTGTCACGTTCGACGCTTAGCGCCCCCAGCACTTCCTGTTTAATCAGGCCCACGACAAATTCCAGCACGCCTTCCGAGAGCTTCAAGATGACGTTGCCCACGAAGCCATCGGTGACGATCACATCTACGGCGCCACGGTGAATATCGCGGCCCTCGACGTTGCCCCTGAACTGGTCCTTCCAGTGGCTGTTTTGAAATAGAGTGAACGTGTCGCGCACCAGGTCGTGGCCCTTGTCCTCTTCCTCACCGACGTTCATCAAGCCGATGGTCGGTCGTTCGCGTTTGAGAATGTGCCGGGCGAAAATGCTGCCCATGACGCCATACTGGTACAAATGCAGCGGTTTGGGGGTGACGTTGGCGCCGACGTCGAGGATGACGCACGGACCATTCGCCGTGGGCATGACGGCGGCGATGGCCGGCCGGCGGACGCCCTTCAGGAATTTGCGCGTCATCAATCCGCACGCCACCATAGCGCCGGTGCTGCCGGCGCCGACGATCGCGTCCACTTTCTTCTCGGCCATCAGGCGCCAGCAGCGCGTAATCGAATTGTCAGGTTTCTTGCGGAGCGATTCGACGGGCGAATCGCCCATGTCCACGACTTGCGAGGAGTGCACGATTTCGAGCCGGTCGCGATGGGCGCCGAGCTGAATCAGCTCGGCTTCAATCCGTCCCTGGTCGCCGACCAGAACGACGGTGAGATCGGGCGTGGCCGCCACGGCCTGGACCGCGCCGGCCACGATGGGCCCGGGGGCGAAATCGCCTCCCATCGCGTCCAGGGCAATCCGCATGGCTTACTTCTCCTCATCCTTCATCTGCACGACTTCGCGGGTCTGATAATGGCCGCAATTCGGACAGACGCGGTGGGGAAGCACCGGCTCGTTGCATTGGGGGCAATATTGGATTTGCGGCGGCCGGACAGCATGGTGGCTGCGCCGGTGCCCTTGCTTCGATCGCGAGGTACGTCGCTTCGGAACGGCCATTGGGTTCTCTTTCCTGCGGCAATGGGAAATCCGTGAGATCAAGGGGGTTATGGTAGGTTCGAGCCGGTCAAAGTCAAGAAAAGCGTGAGAGGCCGCCGCTTGCGCGTTTGGGTCCGGTTTTTCGACGGCCCGCACCTATGATAACAGCGACCTCGAACGCCCGAATTCTCGCCTCACCTGGACCAATATGAGCATTCTTGTCGAAGATTTCCACAAGACGTACGGCCAAACAATAGCGGTGCGCGGCATTTCCTTCGAGGTTCCCCCGAATACGATTCTGGGACTGGTCGGGCCGAATGGCGCCGGCAAAACCACGACCATGCGGGCCCTGGCCGGCATCCTCGAACCGACCCGCGGCCGCCTGGAAGTGGACGGCCACGACCTGGCCCGCGATCCCATCGCCGCCAAGGCCGCCATGGCTTACGTACCCGATGATCCCAAGCTCTTCGATCATCTCACGATTTGGGAGCACCTTCAGTTCATCGCCTCGGCCTACCGGCTGACCGACTGGAAAGAACGAGCCGAGGATTTGATCAAGCAGTTCGAGTTGACGGAAAAACGCGATAGCCCATGCAGCGACTTGTCGCGCGGCATGCGGCAGAAGGTGGCGATATGCTGCGGCTACCTGCACGAGCCGCGGGCCATCATGTTCGACGAACCGCTTACTGGCCTGGACCCCTACGGCATCCGGGCCATCAAGGAATCGATCCGCGTGCGTGCGGCCGCCGGTGCCGCGATCATGATCAGTTCACATCTGCTTTCGCTGGTGGAAGACCTTTGCACGGCCGTGCTGGTTCTAAACAAAGGCCGCCAAGCGCTGCATGCGACGATGGAGGAACTCAAGGCTCAAGCCGCTGTGGACGGAAAACACGAGTCACTGGAGGAGTTGTTCTTCCGCCTGACGGCCGCGACGGTACCGGTGGACGAAGCGGAGGACCTGACTTGAACTCCGCTCTTTGGCTCCTGATGAAACTTCGCCTCAAAGGCTGGGCTCGGCGGCTCGGGCGCAATGTCCAGACCGTGAAGGGCGCCATCCTGACCGCGATTTTCGGCCTGATGCTCCTAGTCTGGTTGAGCAGCATCACCTTCAGCGCGTTCATGGCTCAGCGAACGCCGTCGTCCACGGTGCCGGCCGAACAGGTGGAGCGGTTCCTGCCTTTGGTGCTGCTCATTTATTCGCTGGGCATGATCGCCACGAGCGGCGCGCAGACCCCTTTCGTGTTCGCCCCGGCGGAAGTTCAGTTTTTGTTTTCCGGTCCGTTTTCGCGCCGCCAATTGCTGGCCTACAAGATCATCTCGCAGTTTCTGTTGGTGTTGCCGGTCAGCCTGTTCATGTCCGTCGCGATGCGATCGCTGGCGGGATCGTTTCTCTCTGGCTTGCTGGCCGCCTTGCTGACGTTCGCGTTCATGCAATTGTTCGGGCTCACGGTCAATTTGGTTGCGTGTTCGCTCGGCGAGGCGCTCTACTCACGTGCCCGGCGGATCGTGCTGCTTGGCGTACTCGTCGCCTTGGCCGGCGCGGCGTTTTGGGCTTTGAGCACCGGAGGGATTTCTGGCGGCGCCGTGGGCGTTCTGAAGGAAATCGAACAAACCGAGGCCTTTCAATATGGCATCTCGCCGTTCCGATGGTTCGTGAAAGTGCTCACCGCGCGCGAATGGGACATCGACTTCTTCCAGTACGCAGGACGGGCATTGGCGCTCGACCTGGGAATGCTGGTATTGGTCTTCGCGCTGGATGCCAAGTTCATGGAGCAAGCGGCCGCCAATTCCGAACGACGCTACGCCCGCTTGCAAAAGTTGCGCAGCGGCGGGATGGCCGGCCTAGCCACGATGAAACCGGGAAAACCGCGGATCTTCCTGTCGCCATTGCCGTGGTTGGGCGGAATTGGGCCGATCGTCTGGCGGCAAATGCTTGCCGCAATGCGCAGCCATCGCATCCTCGGCGTGCTGATTTTCGCCACCCTGATCAGTTGCATTGGACCGGTCATTGCGGCCACTTCCAACGCCAACAATTCCGATCAAGCGCTGCCGTATACTCTCGCGGGCATGGCCCTGGTGATGTCGATGTTGCTCAATCAGGCATTGGCGTTCGATTTCCGGGCAGACGTGGATCGCATTGAGGTTTTGAAAACGTTGCCGATTCCGGCTTGGCGCATCGCGGTTGGCCAATTGATCACGCCGGTGCTGTATTCCAGCGTGTATCAGGTGTTCCTGGTGGCAATCCTGAATCTATTCCTGGGTCAGCTCGACGTGATGTTGGCGTTTACCGTGGCGCTCGCGATCCCCGTGAATCTGCTGCTGACGGGCGTCGAGAATTGGCTGTTCTTGCTTTTCCCGGCGCGCATGGGCCCCGCCCATCCCGGCGATTTTTCGCACGCCGGCCGGCAAATGCTGCTGATGATCGGGAAGGGCGTTGCGCTATTGTTCGGACTTGGATTGCCGGGAGTGTTCGCGGCCACGGCCTATCTTGTCGCCGGCCGCATTTGGTTCATCGCGGTAGTCGCCGCGTTCGTGCCGGCGCTCGTGCTTTCCTTCCTGCCCATCCCGCTCGTCACGCTGGCGTTCAAGAACTTCGACGTGTCGCGCGACACACCGCCGTGATAAATGCATCAACCACAAAGGCACAAAGACGGGGAGGGCGAGGCTCCTGCCGAGCAGGTTCAGAAGGCTAAACACAAAGACACCAACACGCGGGAGGGCGCGGGGACAGCCCCCCAGGTGCAACAAGCTACGCAGGAGCCAACCCCCCCCCCACATTTAAAAAAACAACGCCGGACC
>JBGQCZ010000157.1:0-9311 GCA_041495645.1 Gemmataceae bacterium
AGCTAACCGGGAGGTCAGACGAGGGATCCGAGAGCACGAAACTGCTGAGGGCCGCCCCCGGCGGGGCCAACCAGCAGCACCAAAATTGATCGGTTCCTCGAAAAGAGGTCGATCAAAATCCATCTGGAGAAGTTTCGCGACCATAACGTTCGAAAACTCGAAAACTTTCACAGGCTCTGAGTCTTCGAAGCCCCGGTGCGAGTCAGAGTCCAAACCGGGGCCTCGAAGACTCAGCCCCGGCCACGCGAACCGTCAATTCAGGACGGTTGAGGCACTAGTGGCGGTCATTCTCCGCTCTATTCGCGAGACAGTCGCGGACGTATCGATCAATTTCGCTTCCCCGCCTCAGGTTTAGCGTCTTCTGTCTTCTCCTCGCGTTGAATCACAATGTTTAACGGCATGCGGGTTACAAGCTTGCCGTCAAGAAGCAAATCAAACCAAAAGACGCCGCTACTGTGAACGCCAAGCGGAAATGTACGAGCTAGGGGTTGAGCCTGAGTTCTGGGGCGAAACCCAAATTGCCCAAAATCGAATTAAGTTGCCCAAAATCTAGGCCGGTTGAGTATGATATTGGGCAAAGCCACTACGACCTCGTACCAGTTTGAGCCGCCAGCTGCCCTATTCGGCAATGACAAGAACACCCCGTTTCTGTTTGCATTGACGGCCAATCGCCATTACGATCCTCCACATTGCTTTCCCCCCAATTAGAACCTGCCCGGCCGACGCCATGGACGGTGGCGACGATGCATCGTCCGCCGGCGCCCGAGGCCCTTCATGCCCGCACGCAAGTCTCGCCGTACGCGTTTCTCACAACTTCAGATCGAGCACCTGGAGGACCGGGTTGTTCCCGCGATCAACGTGGCGGTCATCGGCACAGGCGGCGGCAATGATAGCGGTCTGATTGCCATCCGAGACCAACTGAACGATTCGACTGGTTTTGATTTCAATGCCGTGCTCATCGCGCCGTCCGCCGCCGATACAGTCGCCGAGCTCGACCCGTACCAGGTAATCGTGATCGGCAACAATGGCGCTCGCCCCGGCGGTGACAAGTTCCCGCAAATCCAAAGCGCTTTGAAAAGCTGGGTGGATTCCGGCGGCGGAGTGGTGGCGACTGGCTACACGGTGTATGGCGCTGGCACCGGAATCTTTCGCACCGACTCCGGCAGCAGCACTACAGCAGCGCCCGACATTGATTTCATTGTGCCCGTCAACACGTCGGGCAATTACGACGACTATGGCAGCAGTCAAAGTGTCACCTTCAACGGCGTCGCACATTCGGTGATTGACGGTCTCGTCGATTTCGGGATTCCTACCGGTAAGGTGGTCGAAGCGCCCTACACGTCGCCGCAAGTTGATTCGGGAGCAACGGTGCTGGCAACGACCAACAGCCAACCCACCGTGGTGGTCGGTACTTACGGCATCGGACGAACCGTCTATCTCGGTCTTGCCTACGCCGAGCCGGATTTCGGCAACACGGCGTTTCGGACAGGTACTCCCGATCAGTTGCTCGAGCAAGCGGTTCATTGGGCCGCCAAAGCGCCGGCATTTCTCGACTTTGGCGATGCACCCGATAGTTACGGCACGCTTCTCATCAACAAAGGCGCGCGGCACGTTCCGATCGGCCCGATGCTGGGCGCCAGCCGCGACGCGGAAACCGACGCCGTCTCCCCGCTCAATGGCACCGGCGACTCCGGTGATGACGGTGTCGTCATGTTGACTACCCTGATCGCCGACGCATCATCCGAGACAACCGCAAGCCTGAGCGTCGACGCCAGCGCGGGCAAGCTCGATGCTTGGATCGATTTCAATCGCGACGGCGATTTCGGCGATGCCGGCGAACAGATTTTCGCGAGCCAGGAACTCAGCGCCGGGACCAAACTGCTCAGTTTCACAATTCCCGCAGGCGCCAGCGCAGGAAGTACTTTCGCGCGGTTCCGCATCTCTAGTACCGGCGGACTTGCGCCGACGGGACTCGCGGCTGACGGTGAAGTCGAGGATTACGCGGTCACCGTTGTTTCGAGCGGCGCGGCAACAATCCATCTTCCGGCGGGCGGCGGACTCGTTTCATTGGATCGCATGGGCGACGAATTCGTCGTGCACCGGGCTGATTTCACGTTCTTCCGCGCGCCACTCAGCGCCGTCAGTTCGATTGTCATCAATAGCGCGGAAGCGGAATACGACCAGCTCATTGTCGATTTCAGGCAGGGCAACCCGATTCCGCTTGGCGGATTGACGTTCGATGGACAGTCGGGCGACGACGTTCTCGAATTCACCGGCGCTACGATTGATATCGACATTGCGGGCGCGGGCAGTACCGATGGATTTCAGGGGTCTGCCAACACGGCATCGCCCTTGACGTTTGACAACATCGAACAGTTCATCGGCATTCTTCCGCCAACTGCCGACGCCGGCGGACCGTATGCAATCTCCGAGAGTGAAGACCTGATCCTCGACGGATCGCAGTCGGCTGGTTCAACTGGCCTGCCGATTTCATACGAGTGGGACCTGAATGGGGACGACGACTTTGGCGATGCGAGCGGAGTCAACCCGACGCTGACGTTGGCGCAACTGCAGGCATTGGGAATCTCCGATGGTCCAAGTTCATTCACCGTGAAATTGCGCGTCGGCGACGGAGTTGCACCCGAAATCGTGGACGCCACGTCGCTCAACGTGAGTAACGTCGCACCAACGGCGACCTTTGCAAACAACGGACCGAAGGGCAAGAACTTGCCGATGACGTTCACATTCTCAAATCAAGTCGAGCCGTCCACCGTCGATGCCGCCGCCGGGCTGACCTACTTCTACGACTTCAACAACGACGGCGACTTTTTCGATACGGGCGATGTCAACGGAACGTCTTCCACTTCGGCGCAATTCGCGTTTGCAACCCTTGGCGCCCACATCGTCCATGGCCGGATTCGCGACAAGGACGGCGGCATTAGCGACTATTTCACGACTGCCGAGGTGGTAAGCACTGACATTTTGGCGATCGCGCCCGGCCTTGGGGCAGATCCCAAGATAAAGGTGCTCGACGCGGCTACCGGAGCGACGAAGTTCACGATTCAAGCATTCGATTCGACGTTTCGCGGTGGGTTGACGGTGGCGACCGGCGATGTCACGGGCGACGGGATCCCCGATATTGTTGTGGGCCAGCTTTCAATTGGTCGCACGGTCAAAGTCTTCGACGGGCTAAACGGCGTCGAGATCTTGGCCAAGCGGTTCGACGCGTTTTCCGGGTCGAAGATTGCCGGAGTATTCGTGGCGGCCGGCGACGTGAACGGCGACGGCAAGGCCGATATCATTGTTGGTGCCGGCGCGCGGGGTCAAACGCGCGTGCGAGTCATCAGCGGTCAGGACGGCTCGCAGTTGAAGAGCTTTGCAGCATTCGCAGTCACGAGCACCGCGGCGGTTCGCGTTGCGGCAGGCGACGTGAACGGCGATGGCAAGGCGGACGTGATTGCGGCGCTTTCCGCCGGCGTTCCAATTGTCAAGATTTTCGACGTTAGCACGGCCGCCGCCAATCCCCCATTGATCAAGAGTTTCAATGCATTTGCGGGCAATTCAACCGGTGGGCTCTTCGTCGCCGCCGGCGATCTGAACGGCGACGGCAAGGCGGAAGTGATTGCCAGCCAGGATTTTGCCACCCGGCCAAAGCTGCGCGTCCTCAATGGTTTGACCGGCAGTTTGATCAAGGAGACCGAACCATTCGCCGGATCGTTGCCGCTCGGAGTCCGCATCACTTTGGCGGACCGTGACGGCGACGGCGTCAAAGAGATTGTCGCGGCAACCGGTTACGGCTTGGCCGGCAAGGTACGTTTTTTCAAAGGAACGGCGTTGACCCTGATTGGCGGGCAATCGAATTTGGAACCGGGATTCCTGGGCGGCATTTTTGTCGGATGAACAAGTAGGGTTCATTTCGGCGCGTCTTTGAAGCGGAACGCGGGCTTGCCGGTGATGTCGCTGCTCTCGAAGCTCGGGCACCAATGCTTCTCGACGTGTTGGATCACCAGTTCCGTGCCGGCGAAGTGGTTCACGCCCGGCGGGCGCTCGGGGTTGTACATGGTGTCGGTCAGGTCGCGGATCAGGGCGACTTTCTTGCCGAGCTTCACCATCTGCCGGATGCCGAACGGGCGGCCCAGCACGCACATGTTCAGATGCACCCCGCAAATGATGACGCTGTCGATCCCGCGTTCGCTCAGCAGGTTCCAGATTTCCTGGCCGTTGTCGGTGAGCGCGTCGGCCTTGTCCATGTCGATGGTCTGAATCTGCCGGGTCCAGGCCTCGCGAATCTTGCACTTCACGGCGCAATCGCAGCCCATGTCGGAATCGTCGATGGGCAGCACGCCTTCGCGCTTGGCGTCGGGCCAGCACCAGCAAGTGCCCCAGCGCTCGTAGGCGGAGAGCGGACTGGGAGTGGCCGCGAACGGAGCGTTCATGGCCCGGCGCCGCTGCGGGCTGTCCTTGTAGAAGCTCGTCACACTGCTGGGGCAATGAATGACAAATACGCCGTGGCTACGGGCGATTTTGATCATCTCGTTCATCGGCCCGGCCAGTTCCCCCACCCGCCGCGCCGCCGATTGGCACCAGTGATCGTCCCACATATCGCAAATGACCAGTGCGGTCTTCTTCGGTTCCCAAGTGAAGTTCGCTTCCCTGACGACGAATTCATCCTTGCCCGCCGGCTTCTCGCGCGAGCGCAGGTTCAATTTCCATTTGGGCTCATCGGCTCGGGTGATTGCGAGCGGGAAAAGTGCGAGCAAAACGAGAATCGAAAATTGCGTTCGCATGGAGATTTCCTCGCGCGGGAAGTACAGAGTACAGCCTACGCCAGGATTTCGTTCCGTCACTTCCCCTTTTGCGCCATCTTCTCCTTGAGCATGGCGATTTCGAGCTTGAGCACAAGGTCCTTGGCACGGTATTGATCGGATGGCAATGCCAAACCTGCTTTTGTCCGGTTAATCACGTTGTCCGCATTTGCTTGTGCCTCCTTGAGAACCTGTACATATGCAGCCATTCGCTCTTCGGGCGTGCGGCTCAGTTCGAGTTCAACTTCGAGGAGTTTCTCCTGACACTTCACCTTTTGATCCAACGTGGTTGGCAAGTTATCGACATCTTGGCGTTGGCCAAGGGATCGGTATTCCTCCTTCAAATTATCGCGGCGTTGCTTCAACATCGATTCGAGCTTCGTCCTATCCACGTCGGCGACCGGATTCTCGATCTTGCCTTTCGGCGGCGGATCGGCCTTCGTTTCCGGCTTCTGGCCCATGACGATGCCCGCACCCGCCATACACACGCCGGCCAACAACGCCAGCGCGATCGGCGTTCGAAGTTTGTTCCACAACATGGCTTGGATCACTCCCGATGAAAGAGAACCGATTCGCTGGCCGACTTCACCTGCGCCTGCTTGAAGTCCCAAGCGCACGATGCCGGCGTTTAGTTCGCGCGATGCCGCTTCGGCGCCGGCGACAAATGCCCCAAGCGCCGCCGGGGCCACGCCGCGACGTTCCAACCGGCGCTGCAGCATTTGACGAGCGGTCGATAATCGCGACAGCACCGTGCCGCGCGGGCAACCCAACACACCGGCGGCTTCTTCCGTGGTGCGGCCTTGCAAGTAACAAAGCACGACCACGCGCCGATAGCGGTCGGGCAAACGCTCGATTTCGGCATCGATCTGTTGGGCCAGTTCACTGTCCGGATGCGGTTTAGAATCGATGGTGTCGTGGCCGTTCAGCGATCGCTCGCGGCGGTATTGCGTTTGTCGCTGTTGGCCAATTCGCAAGCAGATCCGGCAAACCACCTGGTGCAGCCAACCGGCGAGCGCGCCGCGGCGGCGGATGGTGTCGGACTTGCGCGCCAGCGTGAGAAAAGCGGCTTGAAACGCATCCTCGGCATCGGGAGTGCGGCCAAGCCGGCGACGGGCCGCGCTCAGCACCATCTCACCGTGCCGCCAAACCAACACTTCGAACGCGGCCTGATCGCGCGTTTGCACGAAGCGAGCGATCAAATCCTCGTCGCTGAGCAGGGCAATCTCGCTCCCGCCGCCGGCTTCGCGCAAGCGCTGGATGAGTTGAACCAAAGAATCCGCCGCGCGTTCGCCCATCGTGCCCCTCATGGTAACAGAGACACAACGCGGCTGCGCGATTCGATGAATTGGCCTTGGCCCGAAATTGTTTAGCCGCGAGGGGAGCGCAGCGACACGAGCGCGGTGCAACTCACCGCGCTCGTGTGGCGGGGCTCCCCACGCGGCGAAAAGAGGTGGTCAAGTTTCTTCGCATCAATCGGGAATGCGTTGCTTCGCCTCCGCCTTTTCGCGTGCTTCCTCATCCATGTCTTCGTCTTCCTCCTGATCGGCGCTGATCAGGCCGGCGGGGGCCGTTGGGTCGGCTTCGACGCGCACGGCTTGCGAGAATTCCTGGCCGTCCACGACCAGGACCACGCGGTAGGTGCCCGGTTGGATTGGTGCTCCGCCGCCGAAGCCGCCAAATCCTCCGCCACCCCCACCGCCGCCGCCGCCAAAGCGCCCGCCGCCGGGAGCGGCAGCGCCGGCCGGACGGGCATTCGGCAGACGGGCCAGATCCCACACCGCTTTGTGCAGGCCCGGACTCGTGTTGGCTTCCAGTTGCCGCACGGGTTGGCCGGCGAAGTCGAGCACTTTCAGCTCGACCTTTTGGGCCTTCTGCGTCAATGAGTAGTAAACGGTCGCGCCGCGTTGCGGGTTCTGGCCGACGAACTTCCGCTCGGCCCCGTTGAACATGCCGCGGTTTTGCTCGACGCGCCAGCGGATGGCCGTCGCCGGAGTGTAGAGGTGCGCCTTCTCCTTGAGCACCAACGAGGACATTTGCCGGATCGGCGTGCAATCGACGATCCAGATGCTGCGGCCGTGCGTGGCCGCGATCAACTCGCCCGTGATCGCGTGCTGAGCGAATTCATGCACCGCCACGGTCGGAAGGTTGTTGCTGATCTTCGTCCAACTCGCCCCGCGGTTGACCGACGCCCAGGCGCCGAATTCCGTGCCGCAATACAGCACGTTTTCGCTCTTGATGTCTTCGCGGCAGCAGCGCGTCGAGCCCCAGGGCAGGTTCGCGTGCAGCGTCTTCCAGGTCGTGCCGAAATCCTCGGTTACGAAGATGTACGGCTTGTCGTCGTCAGACCGGTGAGCGTCGAAGCAGACGTGGGCGCGGCCTTCGGCGTATTTCGAGGCCTCGATGGTCGAAACCCAGCGGAAGCCGGGCAACCCGGCCTTCTTGATGTTGTCGGTGACGTTGGTCCACTTGGTTCCGCCGTCGCGGGTGATCCAGACGTTGCCGTCGTCGCTGCCGGCCCAGAGCACGTCGGCGTTGCGCGGCGATTCGGACAGGGCCGTGCCGCTGCCGGCTTTGCCGCGGGTGATCTCTGGCGAAATGATCTTCAACTCGTCGCCCTTCTTCACCGAGCGGAACACGAACTCGCCCGCACAATAGAAGATGCTCGGGTTGTGGCTGGAGAGAATGAACGGCGTGTTCCAGTTGAAACGATGCCGTTGTCCAGCCGCGCGCGGTCCTTCGCCCATCGGTTGCATGGGATCGGCCGGTGGATTCATCGGTGCGGCGTCACCGCCGGCCGGACGTCCACCGCCGCCACCACGATTGCCGCGACCGCCGCCGCCAGCTGCGCCACCCGGTCCGCCGCCGCCTGGTCCGCCGCGATTGGCGCTGATGCCGGCGCGCTCGCCGGTGCGGGAATTGCGCCGCGTCATCGCGCCCCCCTGGCTCTCGGCATAAATCATGTCGGGATCGGTGGGATCGACGCGGCATACGAAGCCGTCGCCGCCGTTGACGTAGAGCCAATCCTCGTTGACGATGCCGCCGCGCGGTGAAAACGCCGGCCCGC
Source organism: Gemmataceae bacterium (assembly GCA_041495645.1). Classification (GTDB taxonomy): domain Bacteria; phylum Planctomycetota; class Planctomycetia; order Gemmatales; family Gemmataceae; genus JBGQCZ01. Next base: position 7,870 of record JBGQCZ010000157.1, read on the forward strand.
CCCAACTGCCGTTGTCCTGCAACCCGCCGTAAACCTTGTAGTTTGGCCGCGAATCGCAGCACACGTGATAGAACTGGCCCAGCGCCAGGAAATTGTGATGGTCCCAGCGCTCGCCACGGTCATAGGTGACGTAGAAGCCGCCGTCGGTGCCGATGATCATGTGCCGGCCGTCGCGCGGGTCGATCCACAACGCATGATGATCGGAATGCACGCCGCGGTCGCGGCCCGACGCGAAGCGCTTGCCGCCGTCCGTGGACGAGGCGAATGAAACGCCAGCGACATAAAGATACTTGTCGTCGCTTGGATCGACGCGGATTTGCGAGAAGTACATGGGCCGGGGATTGATGCTGTTGATGCGCTTCCAGCTATCGCCGGCGTCGTCACTGCGGTACACGCCGCCGGTCTGGAAGCCGTCCTTGCCTTGCTGATCCTGAGCGTTCTCGCGCTGGCCGCCGAGCGTGGTCGCGTACGGCTTGGCGGCATTCGCGCCGCCCCTACCGCCGCCGCCTCCGAATCCGCCACGCCCTTCTTCAAGCGTAACCGTCAGGTCCAGTTTGTCCTTACCGCGTATGACGATGAGCTTCAGCTTGTCGCCCACCTTGCGATCCTGGGCCGTTTCCGCCATGAAAGCGCGGAACTCGCCGATCGGTTTGCCGTCTACTTGCGTGACCACGTCGTCGACTTTCAGGCCGGCTTTCGTGGCGGCGCTATCGTCTTGCAGACGCGTGACCTTCACGCCGTCCTTTTCATCCTCGCCGAAGAACCCGGCGGTCACGATGGTGCGTCCGCCGCCGCCCCCACCCCCGCCGCCAGCGGCCGGTTCGGGCGGACGATTGGCCAGTGTCACGGTGATTTCTTTCTTTTCTTCGCCACGAGTGATGTCCAGTTTGACCTTGTCGCCTACTTTCTTAGCGCGGACCATCTCGATCATTTGGTCGTAACCGGGTACGTCCTTGCCTTCGAACTTCAGCACCACGTCGCCTTCCTTCAGACCAGCCTTCTCGGAAGGTCCGTCTTTCACGATCTCGGTGAGCTTGGCGCCGGGCTTGGAATCCTCGCCGAACACGCCCATGTAAATCGTGGAGGGCGGATTGCCGGTGCCGGCTTTTTCCGTGTCGATGATCGCGAACACGACGTTCGGATTCTTGCGCGACCAATCCAGGCCGATGCGGCCCATTTTCACGGTGGGCAAGCCCTGGGAAAGTTTCTTGAAGGTCGTGCCGCCGTCGATGGTCTTGTACAAAGCGGTGCCGGGCGCGTGCGTGACGATCGGGCCGTAACCGTCGGGCACCGGCGCTTCGCCGAAGAAAGCGTCGAATTCGTCGCGACGGTGCTCCCAGGTGGCTACGATCAGCGTGTTCGGGTTGGTCGGGCTCATGCGCATATCGATGACGCCGGTCTTATCGTCCACATAAAGAATCCTGTTCCAGGTCTTGCCGCCG
>JBGQCZ010000158.1:0-9271 GCA_041495645.1 Gemmataceae bacterium
CTCCGAAGACTCCGCGTCGCGGTTAAACTTGCGGACCCGGTGGCGTGCCCGGCGCGCAATGGAAGGTTGTCTTCTACGGCAGGCTCGATAACGGAATCACGAACGGCAAGGTCGGTTGCACCGCCTTCACGAGCTTGTCGTCCGCTATAACCAGATCGCATGCTTCGCGCTCGGCAAGGGCGATGTACAGGCAATCGTAAACCGTCTGCCGGAACTGCTTGGCGATTTCCAGGGAGCGCGGCAGAAGTGGGGTAGCCGCGAGAAGGGGCGGAAGCTCACTGAGAAAGTGCATGAAGAAGAGGTCCGCGTCGCCGGGCTTGATCTTGGCCGCACGTTCCAGAATCATCAGGACATTGCACATCTCGGTGGGGAAGATGTCGGGGGCGATCAGGGCATGAACCCCCTGATGGTACTCGTCGCGCAGCCGGAGGGCCGTACCGGAGTCCTGCTCCTGGACGTAGGTCTTGATGTAAACGGAAGTATCGATGACGTACTTCATCGGCTAGCGCGGGATTCGCGGACGGCTTCCAACGTGACATTTTGAATGCCGAAGAAACTGGCGTTCCGCTCGCGCAAGCGGTCGGCTCGCGCGGCAGCGGCCTTCCGTTCCTCCATCGTGGGCAGGATGCCCCGGGCGATGCGCTCGCACGCCTCCTGCATCTCAGCCTTGAGGGCGGGATCCATGCCGACGTTTGCAGCGATGGTGTTCATGGTCGTGCTCCTCGGGATATTGTAAGGACAGCCGTTCATCAGCGGAAGTCCAGTCTGGCCAATAAGGAAGAAATCGGTTTCAGTTTTGTTTTCGCGCGCGGCGGTTCGGCTTCGCCGGACCGGTTGATTTCATTCAAACCGATTACCCAGGGTGCGCTCGCAAGCTCGCGACCCTGGGCTGCGCGTCTGCAACCGCTTCGCGGTACCCTTTCGCAACGGGTGTTCGCTCACCCCTATTGTCGCTGAAGCAGCGCGATTTCTTACAAGGCAACTCAGTTGACGGGCAGAATTGCTTGCGAGGAAACGTGCCGTTCTGCAGGCAAATCGCTGCGCGTTATCGCACACCCGGTCATCAGCAACGAACTATTTTGGCCATATTGACCGCGCGACTCAATGAGATACGCAGCGTGGGCAAGATGCAAGCGACGGTCAACGGAAAAATCGCCGCGGCACGCCCTGTGCATCAGCCATCTTGTCAAATGGAAGTGTTTATCCGGCAGGAGGCACACATGATCACTCAACAAAGGTCATCGACGGTTCGCGCTTACGCGCGCACCCATCCGGTCACAATGCGACGAGAGAATCACCCGGAGTTGGTTGCGGCCAGCCGGGTCAAGGAACTGCTGCGCGAGATTGCCGTCGCCATGCACGCCACCCAAGTGGTGGGTTGGAAAGGCGGGGTGAGAGCGCCGAAGAAGGGTTGATGGACCCGGCTGCAAGTGTCACAGTCCCCGTAGAAGCTTGTGGACCCATCAAGCCACACGAGGACAAACCATGTATTTGCGAGCCGGATTGACACTGTCGTTGTTTGCGATCGCTCTGGCCAGCCACGCCGAGGACGCGAAGCCGCTGAAGCTGTCGGGCGGGGGCGAATTCCTCGACCCGGACGGCGATTGCAAGATGAGCGAGGAAAAAAGCGCCTGGAAATTCGATTTGCCGGGCGTCTACCACGACCTGTGGCCGAAGAAGGGCAAGGTCAACGCCCCGCGGGTTCTGCAGGATGCGGAAGGCGATTTCAAAGTCGAGGTCACGATTCCCGGATCGATCGCGGCCGAGAAGGATACGGCGATTCCGGGACTGGCCAGCAGCGCGGCCTTTCGCGCCGCGAGTTTGCTCATTTGGCAGGACGAAAACAACTTCGTTCGCCTGGACCGGGCGGGGATGTACAAGGATGGGAAGCACTGGTCGTTTTGCTACTACCACATTTTCAAGGACGGCGAGCGCACCGTTCAAGAGAGCAAGACGCTCAAGGACATCGCCACGCAGTTGCGCCTGGAACGGCGCAACGGCAAGATCATCGCGAGTTCGAGCCAGGACGACGGCAAGACGTGGCAGATGTTCCAACGCAAGAGCGTCGAATTGCCCAAGAAGTTGAAAGTGGGGGTGGCGGCGCTGAATTCGACCACCAAGCCGCTGACGGTGGAGTTCTCGGGCTTGAAAGTCAGCCCGTGAACTGGCGCATGACCAGTGCCCCGTTTTGGCCGCCGAAGCCGAAGCTGGTGGAGACGGCGGTGCGGACGCGTTGTTCGCGGGCGGTCTTGGGAACGTAGTCGAGGTCGCAGTTGGGGTCGGGATGGGTCAGGTTGATGGTCGGCGGAATCGCGTTGGTTTTGAGTGTCATGGCCAAGGCCACGGCTTCGACGGCGCCGGCGGCGCCGATGAGGTGGCCGATCATCGACTTGATGGATGAGAGCGGGACGAGTTGGGCGCCATCGCCGAAGACCTTCTTGATGGCGATGGTTTCCATTTGATCGTTCAAGCGCGTGCTGGTGCCGTGGGCGTTGACGTAATCCACGTCGCGGTGATCGATGCGGGCCTCGCGCAGGGCTTCGCGAATGGCACGCGCGGCGCCTTTGGCTTCGGGATCGGGACGCGTGAGCGAATAGGCATCGAAACTGCTGCCGAAGCCGAGCACTTCGGCGTAAATGGTCGCGCCGCGGGCCTTGGCGCGTTCGGCTTCTTCCAGAACCAGCACCCCTGCCCCTTCGCCCATCACGAAGCCGTCGCGCAAGCGATCGTACGGCCGCGACATTTCCTCGGGGGTTCGTTCGGAGCGGCTGAGCGTGCCCATCGCGGTGTAAGCAAGAAGCAGCAATGGTTCGATCCGGCTATCGGCGCCGCCGGCGAGCATGATGTCGGCGTCGCCGCGCTCGATGAGGCGGTGCGCTTCGCCGACGGCCTGCGTGCCCGCGACGCAAGCGGTGGTCACGGTGTTGTTCGGGCCTTGAGCGTTGAACGCCATCGAGATGTGCGAAGCCGCCATGTTCGGCAGATGCTTGAGCAACCAGAGCGGAAACAGGACGGAATTGCCCGAGCGTGCCAGCAAGGTCGGATCGAAAAGACCGTCCTCGTTGCACGAGTCCATCAGCATCGGGGCCAATTCCGCGACATCCATCGGAACCAGTCCGGCTCCCATCACCACGCCGATGCGTTCCGGGTTTTCGCGGTTGAGGTCGAGCCCGCTATCGCGCACCGCCCAGGCGGCGGCCCCGAGTGCGAACTGCGAGGCGCGGCCCATCACCTTGAGTGATTTGCGTTGCTCGTCCGGCAAATATGGCTCCGCATCAAAGTCCACTTCTCCGGCGACTTTGACGGGATGATTAGACGAATCAAAGGACCGAATGCGGCGAATCCCGCTGGTCCCGTTGAGACAAGCCGACCAGAACGCGTCCTTGCCGATACCGTTTGGGGCCACCACGCCTAACCCGGTCACGACGACCCGGCGCATCGGCAAACCTCCGCCTGCCAAGACTCTTGCTAATTCAGGCAGTTCAGGCAAGATGGGGTTATCTTGAATCGTTTGGCAACCGATACTATCGATAAGCCCCAATTTATCCAATCTGTTCAAGTTTACCCGAACTCGGGCTAGGTTCAAGAACTAATGTCAGCTGAATCACTGTTCGAGCGCAACCGATTCAGCGCGGCCTGTTCAATCGCTACGTTTGATACAACCGGTTTTTCCGTCTTAGTCGTGGCGAATTGTCGGAAGGATTTGTAAGGTGTAAGTGCAAGGAGTCCGCGGCTCATTGTTGGGAGCATCCCCATGTCGCTTTGGCGAAGCGTTTTCTTGATTCTGATGATCGCAATTGGTTTGTCAGCTTGCGCGGCCGATCCAACCGACGACGAAAAGCGGCTCCAAAAGGACATTGGCGGCGCGGATGCCGAGCACGTGCTGACCTATCTTCGCGGGCAAATGCCGACCGAAGTGACGAAGCAACAAATCATTGAACTCATCGAGCAAATGGGCAGCGCGAATTTCAAGCAGCGGCAGGAGGCGACGCGGAAACTCGTCCAGGCGGGACCGGTGGCGCTGCCGTTGCTCCGGGCGGCGTCGAATCACACCGACAAAGAAATTGCCGGACGGGCGAAGCGCTGCATCACCGACATTCAGGCAGGTGCTCGCGCCGACTTGACGACGATCGCGATTCGTCATCTCGCTCGGCTGCAACATCAAGACTCGGTCGATGTGCTCTTGGCGTTCCTGCCCACGGTGTCCGAAGAACAGCTGCACGACGAAATTCTCGAAACGCTCGGCAAGCTGGGGATCACGGGAAAGACCGTACACCCGGCGCTGAAGAAGGCTCTGGACAATCCGCAGCTACGGCCGGCGGCCGTTCAGATTCTGTTGCAGTCTGATGACGCCGAGATCACCAAACAACTGCGGACTTATTTGAAGGACAAAGATCCGACCGTTCGATTCCACGTCGCCATGAAATTGATGCGCAAAGGCGACCGCGACGCGGTTCCGATCGTCATCGGCCTCGTGGGCGAAGCGCCGAACGGAATGATGTGGCAGCAGGCGGAGGAAGCGCTTTACGAATTGGCCGGCGAGTTGGCCCCCGCCGTGGAGACCAAGTCCGGCAACTCCGACGATCGCAAAGAGGCCGCCCAACATTGGAGCGAATGGTGGAAAGCGAAAGGCGACCAGGTATTGTTCGGCCGCAAGGACGACCACCCAACCGACACGTGCGTCGTGACGGAAACCGGCCAGAGTAACCGCGTATTCGAATGGCGGCCGGACGGCAAACCGCGGTTTGAGATTACCGGGCTGACCGGCTGCGTTGATGCGCACCTACTGCCCGGCCACAGGGTACTGATTGCCGAACAAAATGGTCAACGCGTGACGGAGCGAAGCTTTTCCGGCAAAGTGCTTTGGGAGCATGCCTTCGACGACGGTCCAGTCAGCGTGCAGCGCCTGCCGAACGGGAATACGTTCGTGGCAACGATGCAGCGAGTGCTCGAAGTCACTCGCGATGGCCAAACACTCTATTCGCATCCGGTCGACGGGAATACGAGCATTTCCGACGCCAATCGACTCACCGACGGGCGGATCGCCATCGTCACGACTGATGGCAAAGTCATATTCATGAGCGCCGCCGGCAAGGAACTTAAGAGCGTTGACTTGGACAGCCAGGGAGCGCTGGAAGCGCTGCCGAATGGCCGGGTGCTGGTGTCGCAAGTGGGTACGGGGCGAATCGTCGAGTTTGACGCGAAAGGCGACAAGGCAATGGATGTGAAGCTTGCCGGCGCCTGGATGGGAACGAGATTACCGGACGGCAATACGCTTGTCGCCAGCAAAACCAAACGCAAAATGACGAAGATCGACAAGGACGGAAAAGTCATTTGGGAAAAAGACATCGACGGCGTGCCGCACTCAATTCACTGGAAATAGGCCAAGTCATGACGATCAAGACAGCAACGGTTCTTGCGGCTTTGACATTGGCGGCGCCAATCGTGCGCGCCGCCGACTGGCCACAATGGCTCGGTCCAAAGCGAGATAGCGTTTGGCGCGAAGCCGGCATTATCAAGAAAATGCCGAAGGACGGGCCGAAGGTGCTGTGGCGACAGCCCGTCGCCGAAGGCTATGCCGGTCCGGCAGTGGCGAACGGCAAGGTCTATGTCGTCGATTGGGTCCGCGACACGAAAACAGAACGGCCGAAAAACGCCTTTGCCGCCGCGCAGCTCCCTGGAACCGAGCGCGTCTTGTGCTTCGATTCCAAGACGGGCAAAGAGATTTGGACTTACTCCTACGACTGCCCTTACCGTGTAAGCTACGCGGCCGGCCCGCGTTGCACGCCGATGATTCACGACGGCAAAGTTTACACGCTCGGCACGATGGGGCATTTGTTCTGCCTCGAAGCCGACACCGGAAAGGTCATTTGGTCAAAGAATTTCACCAAGGATTACGAGGCGAAAGTGCCGCTTTGGGGATTTTCGGGCCATCCGCTGGTGGATGGCGAAAAGCTCATTTGCATCGTGGGCGGCAAGACCAACAGCATGGTAGTCACCTTTGACAAGAACTCCGGCAAGCAACTTTGGACGGCATTGCAGACGCTCGATGCGACTCACGGACCCGGCTATTGCACGCCCGTCATCGCCGAGGTGGGCAAGACTCGCCAGGTAATTGTTTGGTATCCCGAGGCGGTCAGCGGTGTGGATCCGGAAAGCGGCAAGGTGTATTGGACGCAGCCGTTCCAGTTGAAATCTGGAATGGCGATCGCGACTCCGCGAGTTTACGGCGACCGCGTGTTCCTCAGCGCGTTTTACAATGGCCCGATGATGCTGCAATTGTCGCAAGAGAATCCGGGCGCCCGCGTGCTGTGGAAGGCGCGCGACGGGATCACCGAGCGCAAGACGGACGGGCTCCACGCCGTCATGTGTACACCGTTCTTAAGGGATGGTTACATTTACGGCGTGTGCAGCTACGGCCAATTGCGCTGCCTCAAAATCGATTCCGGCGAGCGCATCTGGGAGGACCTGGCGGCGACCGGCGGCAAGGAAGAGCGTTGGGGCAACGCCTTTCTCGTCCAACACGAAGACCGGGTGTTCGTGTTCAACGAACATGGTTACTTGATTCTCGCCAGCCTTACGCCCGATGGTTACGAGGAAATCGGCAGGATGAAGATCCTTGAGCCGACGAACCCGCTGGCAAACCGGCCGGTCGTTTGGATGCATCCCGCATTCGCCAACAAATGCGTGTACGCGCGCAACGACAAGGAACTCGTCTGTGTGGATTTGAGCGAGAAATGAGTCACGTTAGCCCATGCTTTTGCATGCGACTCAACAGCGTGCTGCGCGGCACGCCGAGCGCCCGGGCGGCCTCGGCCTTGTTGCCGGCCGCGACAACGAGTGCCTGAACCAACCTCTCCCGTTCCCGTTTGAGCCGCTCGTCCTTCGATGCGCGAACGGTCCGCTTCGCGCCGCTCTTGATGCCGTCCGCCTCCGCCACGATCGTCTTCGAAGCGCGAATTTCGTCGGGCAAATCGCCGTAGGCAATCGTGGAACCATCGGCGACAACCAACGCGCGTTCAATCACGTTGCGCAATTGCCGAATATTCCCGGGCCAATCGTAGGCTCGAAGCGCTTCCAAAGCATCGTCCTCGACTTCCGGAACCGGCCGCCCCGATTGCGCAGCGAGTTGGTTCAAAAAGTGCTGAACCAATTCGGGAACGTCCTCGCGTCGTTCGCGCAACGGCGGAACATTGATCGGAATCACGTTGAGCCGATAGTACAAGTCCTCACGGAACCGCTCCTGTTGAATCAGCCGCTCCAGGTTTTGATGCGTCGCCGCCACGATGCGCACGTCGACTCGGACCGGTTCGCTGGAACCGACGCGCTCAAAGGTCTTTTCCTGCAAGATGCGCAAGAGCTTGATCTGGACGTCGAGAGTGATGTCGCCGATTTCGTCCAGGAACAGCGTGCCGCCATTGGCCATTTCAAAGCGCCCAACCTTATCTCCCACGGCGCCGGTGAACGCGCCTTTCACGTGGCCGAACAACTCGCTTTCCAACAGCGTCGGCGACAGCGCCGCGCAGTGCACCTTCACGAACGGCTTTCCCGCGCGGGCACTGTTATCGTGAATCGCTCGGGCGAGCAGCTCTTTCCCGGTCCCGCTCTCGCCCCGAATCAGCACTGCCGAAGGGCTCGCAGCGACCTTACGGACCAGCTCGAGCAGACGCCCGGCGACCGCACTCGAACCGATCAAATCGAAGTCGTCTTTTATCCCGTTGGCGGCCGGCAATTCACGGGCATCGGCCCGTTTCGTTTCGCCGGCCCCTTGACGCATGAGTTGTCGCTGCAATGTAAGAATTCGTTCCTGTTGCTCGGAAATCTTCTCGACCTTAGCCTGCACATCGCGATTCAACGATTCGATCGCGCGCCGCGCGCCGGCACTTTGCAAAGCCAGGGCCGCAATCGGCGCCAGCGCCGACAGCAGGTTGATGTCCTCCACCTGATAGAACCCGCTCGCTTTGGCGCCGAGCACGAGAAAGCCCAAGGTTTTCCCTTCGTGACTCAACCCGAGCGCGATTTCGCCCCCCAACGACTGCAACTGGTCGCAGGCGCCGCGATCTCTCGCGGACTGGAGCGTCAGCAAGCCTTGACGCTGGAGCGCATTGACCAGAGGAGAATCCGCCGCTAGGTGAAGCTGGTCCGGCGCCGTCCCCAAGGCACCCGCCAAACGATATATCAGAGGATCGCCTTCGCCCAAGTACAACGATCCTCGCGAAACGGCCAGCAATTCCGCCGAAGCGTCCAGCAGATGCCGAGCAAGCGTCGGCGGCTCGACGAGGTGATCGATCGCCTCGCTCAATTGGTGCAGTGTTCGATCGAGTTGGTGCTTGTCGCGCCGGTACAGGTTTTCCAAGGACCGGTTGATGCGGCTCCGCACCAGGTCGGTCGCCACCAGCAAGACCAAGGCTGTCCCGCTCACCCAAAAAGCTTGCTCCAACGACGGACCCGAAATCACTTGCCTGCCGATCAGCAGCATTCCCGCGAACACCAGAACATAGTAGACCAGCACAGCCAGAAAACTGATGAGAAAATAGACCACGCCTGAATTCAACAACAGATCCAGACGCAGCAGCCGATAGCGCGTGATGCTGATCGTAAATGCAACGGTGATGCAAGCCGATGCCGCGAACATCGGCCATGCCGCTCCACCGGCGACGAATTCCAACGGATCGAACAACGCCAAGATCAGCGAATAGGCAATCGGACCCATTGCCACCAACGACCCTGCCAGGATCCACTTGACCTGACTGCGCTCCACCGCTTCGGTCGCACGATAGAAACCGTGGACGAGGCACCCGACGCCTGCCGTGAACCAGATCGCAGCCGCCGCCAATGAAATGAAGATCGCGATGCGAACCCAGTTCATGGCGTGCTGCACGCTTTCAGCCGACGCCCCGCCGCGCACCAACACGCGAATCCAGAAATAGCCAACCAGGATGCTCAGCGCCAGCGCCAAGGGCACTCCGTATACTGCGGCCAACGTTGGCCGCGGAAAGCGCTCGAGCCAAGACTTGGGTCGGGGAAAAACCTGATAGAAGTGGAGCGTAACCGCCGGCAAGAGCAACCCCGAAAGCACGAACAACGACAGCAGCAAGGGTTGCGTGGCAATCTGCCACCAATGGTAACCACCCAGGTACGCACCGACGGCCACGATCGTCAATCCGAAGAACGGCCCCGCTGACCGATCGTCGGGCCGCAGCCAAAAGACTAGTGCCCCAACCACGAACAGTCCGACATCAAGGACTAACCACAGCAGTGCTGGCAGCGA
>JBGQCZ010000159.1:0-9195 GCA_041495645.1 Gemmataceae bacterium
AGGACTGGCCTTGCGCATCGCCTCCGGCGACGTGCCGGAACCGTTGAAAAACGTGATCCTGCGTGTCCTCGATCTCGGTTTGCTTCAAGCCGGCGCCGGCGTGAAAGGCGAGTTTGAGAATCGTCTGAAAATGGTCATTCAGGAAGTGAAAACCTCGCCGGTGCCGATAATCTTGTTCATCGACGAAGCTCATACGATGATCGGCGCCGGCGGACAGGCCGGGCAGGGCGATGCGGCCAACTTGCTCAAACCGGCCCTGGCCCGCGGTGAACTACGCACCATCGCCGCCACCACCTTCAAGGAGTACAAGCAGTATTTCGAGAAGGACGCGGCCCTGAAGCGGCGATTCCAGGTCGTGCGCGTTGAAGAGCCGGACGAACCCAAAGCCGGCCGCATGCTGCGCGGGCTGGTTGGCATGCTCGAAAAGCATCATAAGGTACGCATTCTCGATGAGGGCGTCACCGAGTCCGTGCGCCTCTCGCATCGTTACATCTCCGAACGCCAACTGCCTGACAAGGCCGTGAGCCTGCTCGACACGGCCTGCGCTCGCGTCAAGCTGAGCCAATCGGCGACCCCGCCGGCGTTGGAAGACGTCACTCGCGAGATCGAGCATCTCACCACCGAAATTACAGCCGTGGAGCGCGAAACGTCATTGGGCGGCGATCATGCGCAGCGGCTTGAAGAACTGAAAGAGCGCAAGCAAACCGCCGAGACGCGTCGAGACTTTTTGAAGAAACAGCTCGACGAAGAGCGTAAACTGGTCGAACAGATCCGCAAGCTGCAAACAACGCTCGAAAAAGCCGCGAATCCCGGCAAGGAAGCGAAGCCGACGCTCAAGGGCAACGAACAAGCCGAATTGCAACGGCTGCGCGAGGAACTGAAAAAGATCCAGGGCGAGACGCCGCTGGTTTATCCCGTGGTCGATAGCGACGCCGTCGCCGAGATCGTCGCCAACTGGACCGGCATTCCCATCGGCAAGATGGTCCGCGACGAGATTCAGACGGTTTTGAGCCTGGCCGACAAAATGGCCGAGCGAGTTATCGGCCAGAAGCACGCGCTCGACGCCATCGCCCAGCGCATTCGCACCGCCCGAGCTGACTTAGTCGATCCGCGGCGGCCCATCGGCGTGTTCATGCTCGTCGGACCGAGCGGCGTCGGCAAGACCGAAACTGCCATGACCCTCGCCGACCTGCTCTACGGCGGCGACCGCAACATGGTGGTCGTGAACATGTCCGAATACAAGGAAGAAGCCAAAATCTCGCGACTCACCGGCACCGCCAAGGGCTACGTCGGTTACGGCGAAGGCGGCGTGCTCACCAACGCCGTCAAAGCCAAGCCGTATTCCGTCGTGTTGCTGGATGAAGTCGAGAAGGCCCACAACTCGGTGCAGGAAATCTTCTACCAGGTCTTCGACAAGGGCATGCTGCAAAACGACGACGGCGAGGAGATCAATTTCAAGAACACCATCGTGCTGCTGACCTCGAACGTCGGCACGGACACGATCATGAAGTACTGTTCCGATCCGGATACGATCCCGACACCCGAGCAACTTGCCGAACTGTTGCGCCCCGACCTCTTGAAGTCGTTCAAACCGGCGCTCCTGGGTCGAATGGTTGTGGTGCCGTATTTCCCGCTGGGCGACAAGGTTATGCGAACGATCATCCAACTGCAATTGAAGAAGATCGCCGACCGGATGAAGGCCAATCACAAGGCCGTCTTTGCCTACGATGAAACGGTCATCGCCGCGATTCTCGGGCGCTGCAAGGAAGTGGAAAGCGGAGCGCGCAACGTCGATAACATCCTAACCGGGACCATGCTGCCCGCGATTTCGCAAGAAGTGCTTTTCCGCATGGCCGATAACCGGCCGATCAGCCGAGTCCAGGTCGGCGTGGATGCCGCGGGACAATTCACCTATCAGGTGCAGTAGGCGCGGGAGCGATTTGTTCGGTGGTTGGAAACAAATTGGCACGATCCGGGTCGCCGCGAGCCCCAAGCCTCGCTGCCTCCTCATACAGTTCGGCCCAGCCTGCTCCGCCATGTTCGGTCAGCAGCTGGCGGATTGCGGCACCATCAATTAATTCGGCTTGCAGGTACGAAAGCAATCGGGCCAGCAGCAAGTCGCGCTCCGACACTTCCTCGCGACGCTGCTGTTTGATCTGCGCGACGTGCTGATAACCCGGTTCGATCGCTTCCTGAAAGACGCTCAAGCAACTCAGCCCGCCGCTCTCGGGCTTTTTACGCGTGTAGTAAATCCAGCCGCGCTCTTCACAGCGCAGCAGCAAGCGATGCAATCGATAGAGGAGAAACGGTGCCGCGAGCACACCAACAATCAGCAACGCAATCTGCCAGGGACTCACGCGGAGCTCCGGTTCGTGAATCGTTGAATCAGCCGAAGTGACTGGACGCAACCTGCCACGCTTCTCGCGAAATTGCCTTAGGCCATCGTGTTGTAGCCGCAATCGACGTAGAGAATCTGGCCCGTGACCGCGCTCGCGAGTTCGCTGCACAGGTAAACTGTCGAGTTCGCGACTTCCTCGGGTTCGATCTTCCGTGGCAAGGGAGACTTGGATGCGGCGTATTCGATCGATTTTTCAAATTCGCCGGGGCGGATGCTGCGGGCGGCGCGGCTGGCATAGGGGCCGGCCGAGATAAGGTTCACGCGGATGTTCTTCGGGCCGAGGTTTTGCGCGAGTTGTTTGCAATCGATCTGCAGCGCGGCCTTGGCCGTGGACATGCCCCCGCCGTAATACGGCACCACGCGTTCGCCGCCCAGGTACGTCAAGCCCACGGCGCTGGCCCCGCCCGGCCGGTTGGCCATGTACGGCTCGGCAGCCCGCAATAGCGAGGTCAGCGAATAGGCGCTGATTCCGAGCGCCGTCATGTATGCGCTACGGCTGGTGTCCTTCGCGCTCTTGGTGATTTCCGGGCTGAAGGCGACCGAGTGAATCAGAATGTCGATTCCGCCGAACTCTTTGCCGATCGCATCGACCGTGCCCTGGACCGAATACTCGGGGTATTTGGCATAGCGGCGGTCGTTGCGAATCGCGTCGGGCACGTCGGCCATCGTGTCATAACTCACGTCGCAAGCGTAGGTCTTTTCAACCTTGAACTCACCGCCGACATAGGGCAGCACGCGCGATTCGGCATCCTGCGAGCGCGTGAGGATGCTCTCCACGATGGAAACCATGCGCGGGTGGCACGCCAAAACGATTTTCGCTCCGGCGGCTCTCAGCGCTTTGGCGATGAACCACGCGAAACTCTCGTTATCGCCCACGCCCGTTACCAGTGCGATCTTGCCGTCGAAATTGATGGGGATCATGTCAGACCTACGCTGCGATTGGATGGTAGTGCAACGAGGTTAGAATTAGCGAAATGACCGAGCAAAGGCGAGCGCGCTACGTTGGCTTGGCCGTTTGAAGTTAGAAGTGAGCGCGAAACGTAAACGGGTTATTTGTCGAAGAAACGGAAGAGACCCGCGCGAACGACACCGGTTTTTCCCGTGACCAATGCTTGCTCGGCAAGTGTGGGAACGTGTTTATCGTCGGCCCTGGGCGCGAAGGGGCTGCCGGCTAGTGCCGCTGTCATGCCCGCGTCGCTGGGGACGGTCTGCTTCGCCGCGGCTTGAGTAACGGCCGATGGCGTAGGCTTGGCCGTGCGCTTATCCAAAACCCGCAAGCGCTCACCGGTATCGAGGTCGCGCACGTCGTAAATCTTGGTCCCGTTGGTTTGCAGGGTCGAACGCTCGATCAGGCAGCGATGGTCGGGCTTCCCGGCTTCGCGAATCACCACGACTTGCCCAACTTCCTCCGCCCGAACCGAGCCGATTGCCAGGACCGCCAGGGTTATCGCCGTCAGACTCAGCTTGCCCAGCCACGACCGTTTCATCGCATCCCCTCTGGTCCCGCCGCCGGTGCCAACGCGCCGGATTCTCCGGTTATGCTCTCTTCATCGGTCATGCCGATTGGGCCTGTCGCACCGAACTTGCGGAACTTGCCGGGAATGACGTGAAGATGGGCAAGCGGTGAGGAACAGGTCGCGCTCGTCAGTTGAGGGTCCACATGAGCGCGATGATCAGGCAAATGATCAGTCCAACGACGATCCAGGTCGGCTTACGGCTTGGTGGCGCGTCTTCTTGGGAAATGTAGTTCTCGCAGTGCGGGCAGCGCTGAGAGTCTTCGTGGATCGGTTCCTGGCAATATGGGCAGGGCACCGTCTCTTCGTCGTCCTCGTCATCCCAGCCCATGACTCAATCCTCACCCCTATGACGGTTCGTTTCCGCCGCACACAAGCCTGAAGCGCAAGCGAAGGAGAACCGCAAACCTTCGCTTGCGCTTCAGGCTTGTATGCGGCGGGATCACGCTCATCGACTTAGAAACCAGCGCATGAGTGAGAATCCCGGATCGAAACTCACCGTGCTTTGCTCGGCAACGATTTCGTCATAGCTGGCCTGCCCGCGTGATTGGATTCCCGTACCCGCAGCCGCGAATGCGACAGCGCCATGTGCATGCGCTCGCGTTCGCAGCGTCGTGCGATGGTCCGGTTCCACCAGCACGCGCCAGTCGCCATACCCAGGCAGCGCTTCCAGCAGCGGGCCGACGATATGCTCGTCAATTCGTTCGAGGGCTTTCACTTTCTCGTCGGCCTTGCCTTCGTGCGAGGCTTCGTCGGGCGCTTCGATATGCACACAAACAAGGTCGTGATCGGCGAGCGCAGCGACGGCGTAGCGGCCCTTGGCGGCGTAGTCGGTGTCGAGATAGCCGGTCGCGCCGGGCACGTCGATCCGATGCCAGCCGATGAGCATGCCGGTGCCGCGAACCAGATCCACCGCGCTCAGAATCGCCCCGCGTTTGCCGTATACTTCGAGGAACGGCCGCACGACTGGTGCTTTGCCCTGGCCCCACAACCAGATTTGCGTGGCGGGCCGCTTCCCCGCCGCGATCCGATGCTTGTTCACCGGATGCTCGCGAAATACTTCTCGGCTCGCTTGCATTAAGTCGATGAGCAGCGCTCCGCCCGGACCGCGTGGCAGGTGGTCGACAATCGGCTGGTCCGGCACGTCGTGCGGTGGTTGCGTCTGCGTTTCGTTCGTAAACGGCGCTAAATGATCGGCCCGGTACACAAGGATGTTGCGATAACTGACACCCGGATAGAAATCGAGAATGCCGCCGGGGACCTCGCCGCCCAGTTCTTTGTTCAGAGCGTCGATGAGATGTCGGCCGTCCTCGCTGGTGATATGACCGGCCGTGAAGTCGCGCATCTCCTCGTTTTCGACATAAACGAGGTTGCAACGGATGGCCCAATCGTGCGGCCCGAGCGGAATGCTCATGGCGACGGTTTCGAGCGGAGCGCGGCCGGTGTAGACTTCCAGCGGGTCGTAGCCAAAGAGACTCAAGGTGGCGACATCGCTAGCGGGAGTGAGCGTTTCCGGCACGTTGTTCGACCGCCCTACCACGCCCATCTTGGCGATGCGGTCCATGTGCGGTTTTTTCGCCGCTTGCAAAGGCGTCAATCCACCCAGCGATGCCTGTGGTTCGTCGGCACAACCGTCGGGAATAATGATGGCGTATTTCATGCAGGCGATTGTACGCTACGCCAACAATGATGACTCGTTGTAGCCGCAGGCTTTAGCCTGCGCGGGGGCCGCGACCGGCCCGAAGACGACGATCAACTCTCCACTCGGCCACCGCGCAGGCTAAAGCCTGCGGCTACGGCCTGCGGCCTGCTTACGTGATGGCGACGAGCAGCCACCGCGCAGGCTAAAGCCTGCGGCTACGGCCTGCGGCCTGCTTACGTGATGGCGACGAGCAGTGCTTGTCGGGTTTGGGCGGCGCGGTGCACGTGCTCCTTCATTTCCTGAAAATAGCTCTTGTACTCGGACAGCAGGTCATCGAGCGGCTCGTCCCAGATTTCGGGATAGATCTCGGCCTTCGACAGGGCCGCGGGGATGAAGCGGCGAGCGAATTCCGCATCGGAAATAGCGCCGAGTGCCTTGTCCAACTCGGCGACTCCGTCGGGATCAAGAATCCGCGCCGGTCCATAGCCGATGTCCTCGTCGCCGACGGTCGCGCCGCCCGTGGCGAGAAAATTGAGCGGCGAGACGCCTTCCCAGGCGGTCCCGGTCAGGACGAAGTGAAGACCGTGCCAACTCTTTTCGAGCGACAGCCCGACGCCCGAGCCCATGAGCGAATCGTACAACTCGTGGACCTTAGCCGGGGTCGTCGAGCACCTGACGGGCAGACGCAGCCGGCACGATGAATAGTTCGTTGATCATGCTCATTGCGCAAGCTCCGCGCGGCGACCAATCAAAAGGAATTTCTTGCGTGGCCGGGCTGAGTCTTCGAAGCCCCGGTTTGCAATCCGACTCCCACCAGGGCTTCGAAGATTCAGCCACGGCCTCCCGCCGCTTCCGGGTTTAGTAGACGCACAACAGCCGCCGCCGCTTCCCGGACGGTCTTTGCCGGGTCGTTCAGCCTTTTCAGCACGGCGGGAACGGCATCTTTGGCGGATGGTCCGATTTTGTACAACGCCCACAATGCGCTTTGGCGCACGTAGGCTCGGCTGTCGTCCAATAGCACGACCAAGCCCGGAACGCCGGTGACAGCATCGGCTCGCATCTCGCCTAACGCGTACGCTGCCTTCGACCGGACTTGGGCGTCGTCGTCCCGCAGCGCGGTAATCAGTGCGGGAATGGTAAGCTCGTCACCGGCGCCTATCGTCGCCAAAGTCTGCGCCGCCGCTACCCTTTTTTCCCTGTCAGTGTCGCACAACATTCCAATTGCAGACTGAACTTCGGCCGTTCGGTTTCGGCTTTCCAATCTCGTTTCCGCCAAGTTGGCTAGCGCTTCCGCGGCAGCCTTGCGAATGAAACCGTTAGGTTCATGCAATGCACCGTTCAAGATTGAGCCAAGGCTCTCCGCCAATGCAGGGTCGTCCAATTCGCAGCATATCGTGACATTCTTGAGTGCCCAAAAAACGCCCCCGCGAATGACAGGGTCTTTGTGCTGCGCTTGCAGGATCAAGTCAGGAATATCATCTTCAGTAAATTCCTCATCCTCAAGCTCCCATCGAGGGTCGATTTCGGGCCATTTGACCCAATGAGGGCGATTGGGTGGAGTGCCAGTCCGTTGCCATTTTCGAGCTTCTTCAACTCCTTTTGCAGCAGCGTCTTCAATTGAAATGCAGATCGTCCCACAACGACACATATCAGTTATTGGCGGCATGCAGCATTGCAAAAACGGGTCATTCCATCGATAAATGGCGGTGCCATTGAGCCCGGAGTTTTCCAGCGCAAGGTGAGAAGGCGGTGTTCTAGCGTCCCCGACCGCGGTGAATAGTCGATAGGGGAATGCATCCGAGTTTAGGCCACCGTTTTCAAGCGATTGTTCCAACCCTCTTGAGTAGATTCTCGCCATACTTCTTCGATAAACCCACTCAAGTTTGGCCTTGGCAATCGGAAACGGCAGCGTGCCCCCGAATAATTCCTTCACCTTTTTGGAAAAGCCCCTGAAGGAACTGCCACCATGGGCTCCGTCAAAATCGAGGAGCACCAACTTGTGGATAGTCCCAACGGTTTTGAGATCATTTACTCCCGGGACTGTGAATACTCGCTGCCTTTCCTCAAATGTAAGAGCAAGGAAGTCGGTATAGCGTAGGAGCTTCAACTCTCGATAGTAATTGGCGCCCCGATCATAGGATTCGAACCAGACTTGCTTTCCGCTTACAGAATCCGTCCGAAGTAGGTCCGAATACAAACTGGAAGGCGCATGGCCTTCTTGGGGGGCGGGCCGGGCAAGGGAAAGTGCGACTTCAAACTTCTGTTTGCATTTCGGACATCGCCCGATACGTCCAATATTCTCTTCGTCCGCTGCCAAAGCAATTTCACAAGATGGGCATGGAAATTTGAATGGCATGGCGGGATCCTCAGCAAACGGCTGTCCCCCAACGTCTCAAGTGACTACATCGACAATCCTGAAGTAACTCGGCATTACCTACCAGGGGCCTTGAACCTTCATAGCTTGCCTCAACTCCTCGGCCACCTTTTGGCCGGCCCCTGCTTTCAATGCACCGGCGACATCCAGCCGTTCGATGAACTGAAGGTAGAGGGCTTTCTCCGTGTGGCTCGTCCCCATCGGCACGATGAAGGATCCCAGGAAGAAGTCGAGATTGGAGTAGTAACGACGCCCGGGCTCATCCGGCCGTGGCCGCTTCGCCGCGAGTTCCATCGCCTCAGCATATGTCTGGAGCGCGTCCAGCTTGGGTCGAAACACGTCCCAGGCGCGACGATCCGCCTCGTCCCGCTCACGCTGGCGGTCGGCATTTGTCTTTCGCTTACTCGCCACCAAAAGACCTCCGAGTTTGCCGCGGAGCCAGCCGGTAGCTCTCCACACCGCCCTGATCGGTGTAAGTAATCTGCTCGATAGCCAGCACATGCTGCTGCTTCTGATACACGTCGAATCCCAGATGCTCAGCCAGTTCTTTCATGGCACGGGACAAGAACCACTTGAGGCAAGAGGTGTCGTACAACGCGTCGAGTAGTTCAGCGTTGGCGTCCATCTGATCGCTGACTTGCCCGGACAGCAGTCGATCATCGAACGCGGCTGTTCGCTGGTGCAGTGCTTGAAGTTCCTCAGCGCGACTAAGGAGCAACCGCATCGCGGCTACAAGCCCTTGACCATCGAAGTCGATGGTCGTGAAGACAAGCTGCTTGGCAACCGCGTCGGCGTTCGACTCGGGCATCCCGGGGTGTTCGGCCTCCGACATCGCCACGCCCTCCTCGCCTAACTCATTTTAATCGACCTATCATTCCAGAACATTGCCATGATTGCAAGCTTTCGCTGACGCTCCACCGGGTTCGGTCGCCTTCAGAGGAGCCAGACCAGCGTCGTTATTTGCGGATTGCTGGTTTGCGCTGATGCGCCGACTATCGGGCGCGCGAGCCGTTCGTTGACCGGCCGATCGGCGGGCGCATCCTGGAGGACGCAAACGATCACTTTACCGAGCGCCAGAGCAACGCGATAGAGAGTTTCCAGAGTCGGATTGCCGTGGCTGCCGGTTTCCAATTTGGAAAGGGCGCCTTGGTCGATCCCGGAGCGGTCCGACAGAGCGGCCAGGGTCAATCCTTGGCGTTCGCGTTCCTATCTGAGCGACGCCATGAGTTGGTGAATGAACATCAACTCGCCCAGCGGAACAAATTCC
>JBGQCZ010000160.1:0-9190 GCA_041495645.1 Gemmataceae bacterium
CGCAGGTGCTGATATTCGAAGCGCTGGGTGCGACGATGCCGCGATTCGGCCACGTTCCTGTCATCAATGAGCCGAACTCGAACAAGAAACTTTCCAAGCGCGATATGAAGAAGTTTCTCACCTCCGACATTCGCGCCAATTTGCGAGCAATCGGCTGGGCCGACGAACAAATTGACAGCCGCGACGATCTGAACCCCGTGACCGTCGCCTTCTACCAGGAAATGGGCTATTTGCCGGAAGCGGTGGTGAACTATCTCGGCCGGCTCGGCTGGTCGCTCGACGACAAGGCGGAGTTCATTCCACTCGAACAAATGGTCGCGAACTTCGGCTTGGAGCGCGTGAACGATTCCCCGGCGCGCTTCGACCCGGTCAAACTGCACTGGCTGGCCGGCGAATACATGAAGCTCAAACCGCTGCCCGACAAAATGGCGGGCTGCCTGCCATACTTAGTGCGGGCCGGCTTGACGAAAGAACCGCTTGACTCCGCCACGCGCTCCAAGCTCGAAGCAATCATCACCGCCGCCGGCGACCGGATGAAGCTCTATTCCGACATCATCGGCCTGGCCAGCCCGTTCTTCCGGGCCGATCCGGTGTACGATGCGAAGGCGGTCGAAAAGCGCTTGAAGAAATCCGGCGCCGCCGACTTGCTGCGCGATTTCGCCGGGCAATTGCAAACCGTCGAACCGTTCGACGCGCCGACGTTGGACAAACTCCTGCACGACTATTGCACCGAGAAGGGCTTGAAGGTTGGCGAGATGGTTCATCCGCTGCGCGTGGCCGCGACCGGCGTCGAAATTGGCTTCGGCCTGTTCGAGTCGCTAGTAATTCTGGGACGGGATGAGATGCTTAGGCGGATTGAGGTAGGATTAATGCAAGCCTGACGATTCGTAGTGGTGGGCCCGTAAGTCTACCGGGGTCAAGATCATGCAGCTAGAAGACTATTTTGAATTCGAACCGCTTGAAACGATCAAACTCAAGGGACATCGTATCTGGCTGCACGATGTCGTTCAGGAGTACGTGTTTCGTGAAATGACGCCCAACGAGCTGCTCCAACGATTTCCGACGCTCGATCTGGAACAGATTTTCGCCTGCTTGTTGTACTATCACCGCAACAAGGAGGCGGTGGACCGGTACATTGCTTCTCTGATGGAGAACCAGCGTCAAGCGCATGCACTGCAATCAGCGCAGTTTGCGGATTTGATCGAGCGAATGCGCAAGCTGAAAGAAGAACGATCTCGGGTGCAGACCAAAGCGTCATGACATTGCGATATTTGATCGACGAAAGCATGCCCCCGCTCTGGCGGCAGCTGCTGCTCCAGCAGGAACCATCCCTGACTGTTTACCGAATCGGCGACCCAGGACAGCCCGCGACCGGCACACTCGATCCGGAGATTCTAATTTGGTGCGAACAATGGGACCTCATCCTCGTTACCAATAATCGAACGACGATGCCGGGGCAGCTGGCCGATCACATTACTGTAGGACGACACGTTCCGGGCATATTCACCTTGCCGCCGAACTACCGGCTTCGAGACATCATTGATAACTTAATTCTGGTTGCGGGCGCCGCATTGCCCGACGAGTTCAAAGACCAAATACGAATACTCCCCATCCAATGACTCGAACAGGACCGGTGTTGCTTGTTGCAGTCCGGAACCACACAAATCATGAAAGAATTTCACGTTTGCGGCCTTGGCAATGCCATCGCCGATATCTTCCTCGAGCTCTCGGACGCCGAGTTCGCCACGCTCGGCTTCGAGCGCGGCACGATGCGTCTCGTTGAAGCGGATGAGCAGCGGCAATTGCTGGCACGGTTCGCCGGGCGTGAGCCGCGGCTTGTCAGCGGCGGGTCGGTGGCCAACTCGATCATCGGCTTCGCTCAGCTCGGCGGGCAGGCCGCGTTCATCGGCTGCGTCGGCGACGACCGCTACGGCCTCTTCTACGAAAGCGAATTCGAGGAACTCGGCATCGACATCGGCGCTCCAATTATTGTCGGCCAAACCACCGGAACCTGTGTGTGCATTATCACGCCCGACGCCGAGCGCACCATGCGCACCTGTCTCGCGGGCTCGGGGAACCTGGGCGCTCGCCACGTCGATGAGACGCGAATCAAACAATCGGAGTGGCTGTTCGTCGAAGGTTATCTGTTCGCCAATCCGAATGGGCAGGGGGCAATCCGCGAAGCCATCCGGCTGGCAAAGAAGCACGGCACGAAAGTCGTGGTCACTTGCTCCGAAGCGTTCGTGGTCGAAGTCTTCGGAGACGCATTCCGCGAGGCGCTCGCACAGACCGATCTGCTTTTTTGCAATTGCAATGAAGCCTGCGCCGTCACGAAGGCGACATCCGCGGAGGACGCGTTCGCGAAGCTCAGGAATGTCGTGCCGTCGTGTGTGGTGACGGATGGGCCGAATGGCGCGTTCGTGCGCCATTGCGGCGTCGAAGCGCATGTGCCCGCGTTTCCATGCGAGCCGAAGGACCTGACCGGAGCGGGCGACATGTTCGCCGGCGCGTTCCTTTACGGCATCACTCACGGCATCCCCCCGGCCCAGACCGCCAAGGGCGCCTGCTTCCTGGCCATGAGCGTGATCACCCAAATCGGGGCAAGATTGCATCACGGCACTCGGGAATTCTGGATGAGAAGCATGACGGAAACTCCAAATTCCAAACACTAAGCTCCAAGGAAACTCCAAGTCCCAAGTTCCAAAGGCCTATTGGAATTTGTGGATTGGAATTTGGTATTTCCTCCGGAGGAGGCTACATGTCTCGCAATGCGCCTCGCACGTTTATCGCCGTGCCCCTGGAAGAGAAGGTCCGCGCGAAGATTGTCGCCTTGCAGGAGGAAATGACCGCGGCCGGCAGCGACATGAAATGGGTCGAACCCGAGAACCTGCACGTCACTCTCTTATTCTTGGGCGAGGTTGAATTGCGCGAATCCATCGAAGTCTGCCGGGCCGTTCGCCGGGCGGCCGAAGCGATCAGCCCGTTCAAGCTGGAGACCGCAGGCGTCGGATGCTTCCCGAACCCGCGCCGGCCGCGGACGCTTTGGGTCGGTGCCTCCGAGGGACGCGACGAATTGATTCACTTGCACCACGCGATCGAAGCCGAACTCCTGGAATTGGGTTGCTATCGCCGCGAGGAACGCGGCTACACTCCGCACATCACGCTCGGCCGCATCAAGACCGACGACGCGACGCCCGAACTGCGAACCATGATTGCGGAACAAGCCGATTGGCTGGGCCGCAAACAGACGGTCCGCGAGGTTCACGTGCTCACAAGCGAACTACGATCCAGCGGGCCGACGTATGTCGTATTGAGCCGCGAGAAATTGCGCGTCGGAGAAGGCGAGGTAAAATGAACTGTATCGGCTCCGCCGCAGGCTTTGCC
The DNA here is from genome assembly GCA_041495645.1 of Gemmataceae bacterium. GTDB lineage: Bacteria > Planctomycetota > Planctomycetia > Gemmatales > Gemmataceae > JBGQCZ01. The sequence continues at coordinate 3,385 of JBGQCZ010000160.1, forward strand.
CCCGTAGCATAACGGATAATGCACTCGCCTTCTAAGCGAGTTCATGCAGGTTCGATTCCTGCCGGGGGTATTCGATACTTTGCTGATTTCCCGTGAATTCCTGCAAAAACGCTTGATTTCTCGGGAGTACTCGCGCTTCCTGCTTGTCAGTACGAGACCTTGCGGCGGCTTGCTGCGCTCGATTTTGCGCCGCTTGTGCGCCGCTTTCTGCGCCGCTTTTTTTCCCCGTGGCCAGGTCGAAGTCGGATTCGGTCACTTGAAGGTAATGCTTCGCGGCGATGGCAGCGCTGTTGCCGATCCATTCGCAGACGACGTGCATCGGAAAGCGAGCGGCTAACTCGGTTTGCCGGGACGTGCGCAAGTTCTGAAATAACCGTGGCCAGGGCAGCAAGCCGGCCCGCTGAATGATCCGCTCGAATTGCGTCCGTAGATTCACACTGCCGTTCCGGGTTCGAGTGATAACGTATGTCGAGCCGGCCGGCGCTTGATCGAACAATGCTTCGAGGTGGACGCGCAACTCGGGGAAGAGCGGCACCATGCGACGGCCCTTCTCTTTCGTATGCTCCATCTTGGGCGAGCGGACCAGAAACCGGCCACCATGCCAGTCAATGTCGGCCCACGTCAGTTGCAGCGGCTCCGAGGGGCAGCGCAACCCACCGTAGCGGCACAGAGCGACAAGCACGCGCCATTCCGCATCGGGACAGGCTTCGAGTATCCTCTCAATCGCTTCGGGCATTACAAAATGCAACCGGTCCCGGTTGTCCATCGCACCCACCTTAACGCCCTCAAATGGATTCTCGGCGAGCAGCCGGGCGCGACGGGCCGCATGGAAGAATTGGCGGGCGCGCTTGATGCCGCGGGCGGCGGTCGCTTCGGAGTACTTGCCCTTCAGGTGAATCGCAAACCGGTCCGCGTCTGCTGGCGTGATCTTCTGCATGAGCCGATCGACGCCGAAAAATGCCACGAGGTAATTGCGGGCCGCTCGCATGTTCAGAACTGTTCGAGGCTTCGCGTCAGTTCGACCGGCGATGTACGTTTCGATCCAGTCGCCGAGGCCGGATTGTTTCGGGGACTCCGCTGGCTGTCGCGAGGAGACTAGCCCTTTCGCTGCGAGTTTGCGGTGGAGCTTGTCGCTGATGCCGGCAAACCAGCGCGCTGTTTCGCCGTCGATCGACACGCCCATTGTCTTGGCCGCGATGCTGGCTTCGACCTTGTTCTTGACCTCTTCGGCCTCGCGCTTACTCACCTTCCCCAATCGGATCGACTTGCGCGTGCCATCGATGAACAGGATGCGACGGCGGCCGCCAGGATCATCGCAAATGCTCGCCATAGTGGTAAACCTCGAAAACGCCCGGTCGTCTCCCGTTTCTAATGACGGGGGCAAACGGACCCAGGTGAAAGTAAAGGACTGTCCCTAATACACTTGGTCCTGTCAAATTCACTCGCCGCGCGATCGGTCACGACCTCCCGATTGTTGACTCATCATCCGCAGTTGTTGAAGGGCAATCTCTTCCGCCATTTGTCGCGAGACCTTGCCGTCCGCAACACACATCGCAATACGCTCACGCCAAGCCTCTGCCAGTCGCTCTGCAAGATCGGCATCGCCGTGGTCGTGGGCCTGCTGGATGATCGCCATTGCCAACAGATCGGCCTTGTGCGTCCGCAACTGCTTCAAGAGGTGCGGGAGCATCGCGGATCTTGGCCAATACCGGATTGCGGCGCCAACGGGTTGCAAAATGATGCCTCGCTTGCCCAGGTCCGCAAGTAGTCCGGCAGCCGATGAAGAAACTGCGGTCATACCTCCCCCCATTCGTCGGCGATGTCAGCGGAGGCGGCACCGACAAAACTGCCACAAGAGTTGTTGGAGGGGGTTTTGTCAGTATTGGCAGTTCCCTCCCCGGCTGTTTTCACGCGAATCTTGGGGTTAATCAGGTAGACGGTCTTTGGCTTGCCGCCGGTCGCGATTTCCACCTCCTTGAGCCAGGCCAGATCGATCAATACATCGACGGCGGCCTCAGTGGATTGCCTGTCCAGTCCCGCCCATCCGTTGCGATACACGTTCCTCAAAGCGAATCGGTCACACACATCGCCGTCCAGGATGCGCTTGGACAGTGCCTTCGCAGCCGCCGTGGCCGAATCGGTCACGATTGAGTAAATTCGTCGCGCGTGTGACTCCAGGTAAGTTGCCCACTTCAACGCCTTGCGAATCGCATCGGCAGTCACGGGGCCAGTAACTCCGTCCGCAAGGTGAATCAGCAGCGCAAGACTTGGGACCAAACTGCGATACTTGGCAAGGTGCGATTCGATCGTCGGATGCTCTTCTCCGGATCGGATGCGAGGCTCCAGGACTGACCGCCAATCATCAAAGAGGCGCTGCGCTTCCTGATCAAAACGCAAGAATGGGACATCATCACCGGTTTCCGCGCCTATGGTCGAGGGGTCCAAGGCGTCCATCGCTTGAAAGACCGCCCACGCCGTTTGTTTCGCCTCGGTGTCCGGCCAACGATCCACGTTCCGCCACGCTTTGTTCACGTCGGGATAAACAGCCAACTGGAATCGCTGCATCAATCCGTCATCGCCGCCGCCCCCTTGCAGAGCCTCACGAAGATAGCCGAACAGCTTACCCGGCTGGATTCCACCGAAAACGCTGAGTGTGACAGACTCGATTTCCAACGTGCCGCGAGAAATTCGATCATAGGTAAACTTGCCGAGCCCTTCCCAGGCCTCGATGTAAAACGCACGTGAGCCTTCTTGCCCTTCCCGGTCAAGATGCTCCAACAGTCCCGCAAGCTCGTCGCGAAACACAGTCAACCCCTTGGGATTTTTGTTCAACAATTCCCCTAGTTTTTCGACTGTTGAATCATTCACAATGTAGCGCCGCGGTGCGGGCTCCTTCGGTGTTTCGATTACGACAGATTGGGCCGCTTTCTCGGGGTCCTTCTTGGCTTTGATCGCCTTGGCAATGGCTTCCTTGCGTTGTTTCTTTTGTTCCTCCACAACGATGAGTCTTACTTCATAGGCGCCGAGTTCCGCTGCAAACTCATTTTTCGCCTCAATTTCTAGCCGGTGCAGGAAATTCATCGGCTGACGGATCGCCGGTGTCTTCATGATGCCCGGCCGTCCAATGACCGCGCCCCATAGATTTGGGACAACCACCCAGTCGTCGTGGCGCTTGGGGCGGATGCCGATTTTCTTCCCGACAACGCCGGCCAGGGCGACCATGATCGCAACTCCAGGGAAGTCGGGTGGACACTGCATTCGGTCGGCAACGTCACTGACAAAACTGACAAAAGCGCTCGGCAAGAGTGCGTAGTCAAACTGCTGGACAGGGGGCAGATCGTTCGGAATCGATTGTGGGTCGGGCCACGGGCCCCCCGGAGACTCACCCGCCTTGTTTGAGTGGGTCGTGCTCACGATGGCTCCGATTTCCGCTTTTGCGATTCAATCCATGCCTGCAAATCCACCATCGCATAACGAACGCCGCGCCGGCCGATCTTCACCGCCGGCAACGGCCCGCGCGGGACCGTCATAGCCCAAAGGGTTCTTTCGCTGATGGACAACGCTTTCGCAGCTTGGGTTGGGCTCAGAAGCAAAGTCGGATGCGTTGAGTTTATTTGTGTTTGGTCGGGCATCATTTCATTGCTCCGCGGGAAGCGCTTCGCGCTTCCCACTTTCCACTCGAGTCGATCGATTCCTGGACTCCGGAAGGCAACCGTTACGTCGAAGGAACGGCGTCAGGTAACTCAAACGCGTGCGCGATTGCTTCCTCAACCCTGCCATGAAGAACGGCTTCGTAGACCTCGGGGTAGTCATGCTGCAGTGCTTCCCGTCGGGCCTCGATGCGCCATTCGTCAATGTGGCTGGCGATGTCCCATGCGGCCTGGTCCATCCAGTCTGGTCGCGGCGGTCTCATCGCTTATTCCTCCAAAGTGATTTTGCGTGTGGACATGAAACGAAGTGTGAGCGGTAACGCTTGCCCGCGTACGCTTGGTCCTTCGGAATCTCGTACGCCAGCGCTGTTTCCTCGTTGAGCGCGAGGTTCCCGTTCTCAACCGGCTCGGCATCCAGGCAGGTTCGCTTGCCCGTCTTGGCCCTGGTAACCCAGATGATTCGTGCTCGGCACCAGCGACAGTTTCCGCGGTCGGCCATCATTCACTCCTGAAAGAGCTTGGCCTTTTCGTCCCGATCTTTTTTCAGGAACTTGGCATACGACTCGAAGTCCTTTTTCCAGTCGGCCAACTTGCGGATCAGGCCGAACGCCTGTGTATTGCCCAGCCGGAATTGCCCGCCGGCGTCGATCTGGCCGTACTGCCCTGCGAGGATTGTCACCTGCTCTTCCAAGGCCACAAACGCTCTGCCGAATACCTGGGCGTCGTAGTCCGCGTACTTTTTTTGGGTCTGCGAAGGCGGATCTTTACCAGCTTGGTCAGTGATAACGGTTATCACCGCGGAATCTGGGTTTGTCTGTACGTCTTGATTTTTCGGAGCTGGTTTTTGGGACTCGGGCTCAGTTTCAGGTGTCGAATCATCACTGTGTTGGTAAGCGCTGTCATCTGTTCCTCGTAACTTGCTTACGAACGGCTGACTGACGCCGACGTGATCCGCGATCTTTCTGGCCGACCAATCCCCAAACAGCAAAAGCATTCTCTCCGCAGCCCGGCGTTTGTCGGCGTTGGTCCTTTTCAGACCGTGGTGGTGTTGGTTGGCCGCGGCAGCATCCTGAACCGCGTCTTCCCAAGTACCTGGTCGAACTTCTGCGCTGATCTTGGTTTTGCCTTCGCGCTTGTGGGCTTCGAGCGTGTGAAAGCCATCGGTGAGAAAGTATTTGCCGTTGACCAGTCGTAACCGGACGCGCGGCAGCACTACCTTGTTCCGTAGCGATTCGCAAAGATCCTCGACGTGGTCTTCGTTCAGGCCATCGGCCCGCATCTGCAGGTCGGGGTCGATCACGATTTCGTTGATGCTGAGCAAGATAAACGTGCGGAGTGCGGCCATCATGGGGCTCCTTTCCACTTCCGTTTCTTGAGCAACTCCCATGTTTCCCGGTCTGGTGCGCCGGCATCGTGCCACGCGCGAATCTCGTGAATCGGCCAGACCACGCGCGATCCTAAGGGGACCGGGGCCGGCAGTTTGCCGGCGCTGGCCCAGGTGCGGATCGACCGCACGCCGACGCCCAGCAATCGGGCCAACAGCTTCGCATCGGCGACAATCGGCTGGACGCGATGGCGACGGCGCTTTGGGGGCGCGCCAGCGCCGGCCGGCCGTGGATCGGCGGGCGGGGCCAGGTCTGGCCCGGAATCGGTCAAGAAGCGCGGTTGCATGGTTGCACCTCTTCCGAGCGAGATTGCAGCGCCAGCAGCACGGCGTCGAAGTTGAACCGAATCACCTTCGCCGACAATCGCACGGTTGGGATGCGCCCGCGCCGCGCCCATTGCTGGACCGTGCGCGGTCGGACGCGCAGGCGGGCGGCCAGTTCCGCAACGGTCAGTAGTTCAATCATCGTTTTCGCTCCGCTGAGATTTGCGGGGTGTCTGCCCCCTCATTCCCGGCGCATATGCGCCAAAGGGCGCGCATAACGCGCGCATACTGTCGTGGTGCTGAGAGTTGTGGCGCGCATAAAAAAAGCCCGGTTTATCCGGGCCTTGACGTGGCGAACGGGCAGTGTTCAATCATCGTCAGTTCTTTGGGGCCGTTGCCGCTTGGTCCGGCCTTCAATTTGCTGCCCCATGTCGAGGCGCTCGGGGTCCATTGCGGCAGGTTTCTTGTCGAGTGTGGGCAGTTCGGGTAGTACGTTGCCGGTTTCAAG
>JBGQCZ010000161.1:0-9165 GCA_041495645.1 Gemmataceae bacterium
CGATGGCCGGCTCGAACGGCGGATTCGGCTTTTTCAAGCCCGCCGCGACGTAGAGCCGGCCTTTCTGATCCTGTTTCAACCCGTCCGGCCCGCGGCCCTTGCCCCAATCGCGCAGCAGCTTGCGGCTCGCAAAATCGACCGCGCCGTCTTTTTTCAAATTGAAGCGCCAGAGCTTCCGCGCACCGCCGCGGTTGTTATTGTTGTTATCCGCCACGAATAAGTGCCGATCGTCGGCTGAAACCAAAACGCCATTGGGCCGCTCGAGTTCGCGGCCGATAATCCTGGTCACCTTGCCGTCAGGATCGATGCGATAAACACCTTCAACCAACTGGCCCCGCGCGTCGCGCATTTCCATGCCGTCTCGGTCGCCGTATTGCGGATCGGAAAAATAGATGCGGCCCTGGGAATCTACCGTGATGTCATTGGGCTGGTTATAGCGTTTGCCGCCATAGCGTTCGGTAAGCACGATGATCGTTCCGTCGAGTTCGGTGCGGGTGATGCGGCGCTTCATCGGCTCGCAGGCCAGCAGCCGGCCTTCGCGATCGAAGAGCAAACCGTTGGTTCCGGCTTCGAAGCGATGGACACGCGACGTGCCGTCGAGGTCGAGCCGCATGATGTGGCCATTGCCGCTTGAAAGTATGCCGAGCTTGGGATGCCACGCCGGCCCTTCGCCGCCCGCCCCGTCGCCGACTGCGACTTTCAGCATGACGCCGGGAGCGAAAATCGGCTCCTGGGCAAAGCCGAACGACGTGGAGAATATCGCGCACAAGCAAACATCAGCTGCGATTCGCATGGAGCGCCTCGGAGTTTCGCGAACGTAAGGGCTTGCTTCAAGCCGATTCGACGGTCAGAATAGCAACACCTTCGAGAATTGGACATGCTTGGGCATGGCTTGAATCGCCGGGAGTTTTTGTGCGTGGGCGGCGGGTTGGCCGTGACCGCGGGGCTTGCGCCTCGATTCGCGCGGGCCGCCACGCCGGCAGGCGGCGCGAAATCGTGCATTTTCATTTATCTCCTCGGCGGACCGCCGCATCTCGACATGTTCGATCTGAAGCCGAACGCTGCCGCGGAAATTCGCGGGCCGTTTCAGCCGATCGCTACGTCGTTGCCCGGCGTGCAAATCTGCGAGCATCTGCCGCGACTCGCGAAACTTGCTCATCGCTACGCACTCGTCCGCTCCGTGAGCCATAACAATCACAACCACACGCCGATGATCTATTACACGCTCACCGGACGCGAGGTTGAGCGGCCGAACGAAGACAACGACGTTCGCCCGCCGCAACGTCACGACCATCCGCATCTCGGGGCGGTGTTGGCCCGGTTCAAATCCGCTCCGCTCGGTTTGCCGGGCTACGTGGCCATTCCCGAATTGGCCGTCCGCAGCAGCACCAAGGGCGAATTCAAGCGCTCTCGGACACTGCTTCGTGGCGGGGGCGGCGGATTTCTAGGCCCGCTGGTCGATCCGCTCGGCGTCAACGGCGAACCCGGCACGGCCGAAGCGATTCCCGACTTGAAACCGGCCGCTGAAGTGACCGCCGAGCGCCTGGAGCGCCGCGCGGCCTTGCTGTCCGTTCTTGATCAGCGAAACGCCGGCTCGCTCACCCATTGCGAATTGCGAAATCATGCCGTCGTACTCACGGGCGCTTCCGGCGGCGCGGCGCGGGCCTTTTCGCTGGATTCGGAACCGCCGGCCGTGCGCGAGCGCTATGGCCGGCATCGCTTTGGCCAATCGTTGTTACTGGCGCGGCGATTGGCGGAGGCCGGCGTGCCGATGGCCGCCGTTCACTTCAACGAAATGACCGTCTGCGACGGCTGGGACACGCACTCCAAAAACTTTCCCGCCCTGAAGGACGAACTTCTGCCGATGGTCGATCAAAGCCTTTCAGCGTTGCTCGAGGATTTGGACGTGCGCGGCTTATTCAACCAAACGCTCGTCGTGATGATGGGCGAATTCGGCCGCACGCCGAAGATCAACGCCGCCGCAGGACGCGACCATTGGGGTTCGTGTCAATCGGCTCTAATGGCCGGCGGAGGCATCAAATGCGGACAAGTCATCGGCGCCTCCGATCGCATTGGCGCTTATCCAGCAACCGACCCCATCGATCCCGTCGATATCCACGCAACGATGTTCCATTGCCTCGGCCTCGACCCGCACCAGACAGTGATCGACCATTTGAATCGGCCATTTCCGCTCAGCACGGGGCGAGTAGTGGCGAAGTTAGTTTAAGTGATAGAATTAGCCTGCCAGGTTGCCTTCCTTGAACACATTCTCGACATTCAAATCTCGGTCCAAGACCAACAAATCGGCCCGTTTGCCAATTGCGATTGAGCCTATCTCATTGTCCCAACCGGCGATGCGGGCCGGTGTCAGCGTGGCCATGCGAACGATTTCGACCAGCGGCGCGCCTGTCAGTTTGCGGAATGTTCGCACGACGTGATCCATGCCCATCACGCCCGAAGCGAGCGATTGGCCATCCGGCATGACACCCACGTCGTCTTTTCGCCGGATCGGTTCACCGCCGTCGAGAGGACCAAATTTGTATTCGCCGTCGGGCATGTCCAGCGCGCGATTGGCATCCGTCACCAGCGCTAGACGATCCGGGCCTTTCACCTTGTAGGCGAGTTTCAGCAATTCGGGGCTCAGGTGTTTCCCATCGGCGATCACTTCGGTGGAGAGTTCGTCGAAAAACAACGTCGCTTCCATGACGCCGCCGCGCATCGGGTATGTCTGCGATAGACGCAATTTCGCGCGATCGGACATGGCGCAGAACAAGTGATCGACGTGCCGTACGCCCCAGTCAATCGCGGCGGCCATTTGATCGAAAGTCGCATGTGAATGGCCGGCGTTGAGACGCACGCCGCGAGCAGCACAGGCACGGGCGAACGCTTCCGCGTTCGGCAACTCCGGGGCGACCGTCGCGAGAGCAATCGCATCGGCATAAGAGAGATAGGCGTCGAACTCATCTGCTTGCGGCGGGCGAATTGCTTCGGCGGGGTGGCAGCCGCGGGCGTTCGGAGCGAAATACGGACCATAGAAGTGAGCGCCCAACACCCGAGCGCCGCCAGTGTCTTCACTTTGAAATCGCCGGCATTGGTCCAGAAACGCGAGAATCTGTTCGTGCCGGGCGACCGTGGAGGTGGCCAATAAGCTCGTGGTGCCATGCCGATGATGAACACGGCAAATCGCGCGAAACGCTTCGGCCGTGCCGTCCATGAAATCATGACCATCGCCGCCGTGAACATGCAAATCGACGAAGCCGGGCGCGAGATACTTGCCGGCCAAATCAATCACCTTCAAGCCAGGTTCGGGACGCGGCCCCGGCCCAGGGCCGAAATCGACGATGCGCCCGTCGCGAACGCGCACGAAGCCGTCGAGCAGCCGGTCGGGGAGAATCAGAGTGCCGCGGGTGAAAAGAAGATCGGTCATGACGCCGCGCGACCGTGATTGCGGACGATGTCGTCGAATTCTTCCGATTTCAGGAAGCCGAAGTCCGCTAACGTGCCGCGAACGGATGAAAGGTGAAAATGGTGAGCGGACTTGTCGCGACGATAACGGGGCAGGAGCAATACGGCTTCCGAGTGGGGATGTCGAAAGAGCCGGTACCCTTCTCGCGTCTCACTCATCACGAAATCGAACGACAATAGTGTTTGTTCGAGATCGCCGTAGGTGATCTGTTTAGCCATGATTGGCTTCCTTCACTTTCTGATTGAGGATATTATCCTTGCACGAGCGAGCCAATGCAATGAAACTTCGAGTCACCCGATTTCGTCGTGGCACGTGAACTGTGACAGATCGCTTTTGTTTGTCGCGAAGCAACGCGGAGTTTTGTTGAAAATGCCTTTGCACGTAGAGCCAATACGCGGCGTGATTGGCCGCATCGTAGAGAATCAAGAACACGGGCATCGGCTCCTCAAGCCAACTGTTTAGGTCGGCGACGTCGAGTTGAACGGCAAAATGTCTGTTCCCGATGACCTGCGCCAACCGGTCGGATGCTTTGATTTGGAACAGTACTCGGTCGGGTTCCACGTATCCCGATGAATCGTAGGTTGTCATGCTCAGGTCGTAACCGTAGTCGTGGCGAAATCGCTCGGCTGTGAAACCTGCGTCGTAGATGAACCACTCAACGTAATTGACGCTTTGATCGGCGATCACATGTTCCCGCGTTCGGCGCTTGCTCGGTAAAGGCAGCACCTTTGCCACGGTATTCCTCCCAAATCATTGAACGGGATGCCCTGCAAAAGCCAATCGGCCTACTTAAACGCTTCCCATTCCTTGCCCCCCAGCACGTGCGCGGCGATTTTGAGCTTCAGGATCTCGTCGGTGCCTTCGTAGATGCGGCAGACGCGGACGTCTTGCAGGTGTCTTCCGGGGCGATAAAGCGTGGACCAGCCGCGGCCACCAAGTACTTGCACGGCGCGGTCGGCGGCGTCCCAGGCGGCGTTGGCGGCGAACAACTTGGCTTGCGCGGAAGCGATATCCGCTTGCTTTGCCAATTCCGCATCGCCGTGTTTCGCGATCGACGCGTCCTTGGCATGGGCAGCACGAAGCACCATCGCCTCGGACGATGCCCGGTGCTGCTCGATCATCGCGATGTGTTCCTGAACGAGTTGGTGCTTCGCGATCGGCTTGCCATGCTGGCTGCGTTCCTTCCCGTAGGCAATCACTTCCGCCAGGCAATCCTCGATAACGCCCAAACAGCCCGAGGCCACGCTGATTCGCCCACTTACCAGCGTGCCCATAGCGATGCGAAAGCCGTTGCCTTCATCGCCCAAGAGATTAGCTGACGGTACTTCGAGATTGGTCATTTCGAACATGGCCGTGTTCGAAGTCGGCATGCCCATTTTGGCGAGGAGATTCTCGACCGTGAAACCGGGCGATTTGGTATCGATGACGAAAGCGCTGACGCGGCGCGGACCGCTGGCAAGATAGGCAAAGACGACAATCGCATCCGCGATTCCGCCATTGGAAATCAGGTACTTCACGCCGTTGAGGACAAATTTGTCGCCGCGGCGCTCGTAAGTCGATTGCATTTCGAGCGGATTGCTGCCGGCGTCGGGTTCGGTGAGTCCAAAGGCCAGGATCTTCTCGCCGCGGCAGGCGGCGGGGAGATAGCGCTTCTTCAAGTCTTCACTGCCCCAAGTCAAAATGGGGTATTCGCCAATTGAAGTGTGGCCGGAGAAGAAGGTGCGGACGCCCGTGCCTTCGCGGTTGATGCGAGCCAACGCGCGAACATAGGTAACCGTATCGGCGCCGCGGCCGCCGTATTCCTTGGGCACGATCATGCCCAAAATGTCGCGTTTCTTCGCCAGCGGGAGCACCTGATCGTTGAAGCGATGTTCGACGTAGCAGAGTTCTTCAATCGGTCGTATTTCCTGGCAAAAGGCCTCTACGTCGTCGAGCAGTCGGCGGGCATCAGTTTCCGTCATGACATGTTCCTTTCATGTTGACTTCATTCTAGGCAGGAACTATTAGCGGCGGCTGCCGTTCGTGGGGACCGGCGGCAAGCTGGCAAATTTGGGAAGCAAGCGAAAGAATGCGGGGGAAACCGGTTGCAGCGGTGGTGCCGGGAATGCGGAAAAGTCCTCATGTTTTGGTTGTATAAGGCCGATCAATCGCAAGGGCAGCATCAGCGCGCCGCAGGCGGCGGCGAGCGGGCTATCCATCACCTTCCCGGAAGCGGCATGCGTCGGCCGGAGGGAAGGGGAAGCGTCGGCAGACAGGAGCGTCCTATGCGAAACGGACTTCTCGGATCCCTGGCAGCCTTAGCGGCCAGCGCCGGCTTGGCCTTTGGCCAACCCCCGGCGCGAGCGCCGTTGAACCCAGCGCCCCCGCCCGGAGCCATGGGTCAGGTGCCGCCCGGCCTCGAAATGATGCCGAGCCCAGGCTATGCCGATCCAGGGACCGTCCCGGGAGCATTCGGCAGCCAGCCCAGCGACGGCTGTTTCATGGAGCGCTACTGGACGACCTTCGAATACCTCTTGTGGACGACTCGCGACGGTCCCAGCACTTGGCCCATCGCCGTGAGCGGCACTCCGCCCAACGGCGCCAACCCGTTCACGCCCGGCTCGGTTTCTCTTCTTGGCGGCAAGGAACTCAACTGGGAAGCCCAAAACGGGGCACGCTTCGTGGTCGGTGCCTTTCTGCCCGGCTCAAATCGCGTCGGCTTCGAGGCAACCGCCGCGATCCTGGAAGTCAAGCCGCTTTTGCGTTCATTGGCCAGCGGACCGCAAGGACTGCCCATCCTCGGTACCCCGTTCATTAACGAACTCACCGGCCAGGTCGATTCAGTCTTGGCGTCGTCGCCCGGCAACCCCGGCAGCATTTCCGCCTCGGCCACGAACCAGATGTACTACATCGATATCAACATGGTCGGCAACGTATTGCGCAGGCAGTATATGACGGTCAACCTGATCGGCGGCTTCCGCAACTTCAATCTGGCGGAAGGCCTGGTCGTGCAACACAGCGGCACGGTCAATACCCTCGGATTCACGTTCCAAGGAGCTCCGATTGCCGTCGGCACGCAGACCGCCCTGGAAGATCGCTTCGACACGACCAACCATTTTTATGGGGCCCAGATTGGCTTCCAGTTTCAATACCGCTGGCGAAATTGGTCGTTCGACATGGGCAACCAGTTCGCGATGGGCGTGATGCGGCGTTCGGAAGAACTAAGCGGCTTTTCGCAAGCTGACGGGATTCGCGTTCCGGGCGGCGTGCTGGTGTCCACCACGAACATCGGCCGGCGAACCGACAACGAATTCGGCGTCGTGCCCCAGTTCGACCTCAAGATCGGGTGGCAGGCAAATCCGAACATCCGCTTCTTCATGGGCTTCGACTTTCTCTATGCCAGCAGCGTGATCCGGCCCGGCAACCAGGTGGACCCGGTGGTCAACCCGACGCTGGTGCCGTTCCGCCCGGAATTCGGCACGGCCGCGGGCACGGCCCGGCCGGGTCAACTGTTCATCAACAACGACTGGTGGGTTACGGGCCTGTCGTGGGGCATGAATTTGAAATTCTGATCGATAAAACTCCTGTCGACGCGCGCGACCGGGCGGGGTGGGTTGTCTCGACAACCTGTCACGCCCGGCGGCGTTTTTTCCGGTTGGAATGATTGCAGCGAAGGAGCGCAACGCGCCGAAGAGTCATTGTGTGCAGGATATGCCGAAAACTCCTCATGTTCGGGGTATGACGGGCCGATGATACGTGGGGCACCTAGAGCGCGCTCCATCGATGCGGCGCAAGCCGTTCGACAAGACCTCCCGAGTCACGCAGCAAGACGGCCGGGGGGCCACGAGGTCGGCAGACAGGGAGCTTTCCATGCGTAAGGGACTACTCGGAACGATCGCGGCACTGACGGCAGGCGCGGGATTGGCCCTCGCCCAACCGCCAGGCCGATCCGCTCCAGGCGGCCAAATCGAGCCGCTGCCGACGGCCAACACCCCCATGCCGGGCGGGCCCCTGGGCCTGATGCCCTACGACGGCAATCCCGGTCTGCCTCCGGGCGCCTTGGGGAATCTCTATGGCCAACCCAACGATGATCTCGGTCCTGGCCCAAACAGGGAATCGGGCTACGCCAACTTCGAAACGCTCCTGTGGTTCATTCATTCAATGCCAAACTCGTGGCCGCTGATCACGGCGGGCACCAACATACCGCAAGGCGCTTTCCCCGACCTGGGCACCACGACTCTGTTCGGCGCCCAGAATTTCCAGTTCAACCCCTTCGTCGGCGGACGCTTTACTCTTGGCCGCTGGTTCGGCAAGAACCCGGAATGGGGCATGGAGTGGTCTGCGTTCATCACCGAAACACGGGTCGATCGCTTCACGCTCGGCGTCGGCACTGAGGTGCTCGGGCGGCCCTTTATCGATGCCACCACGGGCGGGCCCGGCTCGTTCATTATCGCCAGCCCGGGCTTCGCCAGCGGCGGCGTCACCGCCTATGCGTCCAGCCAGATGTGGGGCATGGAGTGGAACTTGCAGCGCAAGCTCTGGGCCGACGACCGCAAGAGCGTTAACCTCCTGCTTGGGCTGCGCTACATCGACTTCAAGGAGAGCCTGGCGGTTCAATCGCAAACCTTCTTCGTGCCGGGCGCCGCGACCTTCTTTTACGGCCTGGCATTGACCGCACCGAACCGCGTGGACGTGGAAGACGCCTTCGATACCCGCAACCAGTACTTCATGGGCCAAATTGGCTTGCAGGGTGAATGGCGTTACCGCCGTTGGGTCTTCAGCCTGGCCGGCAAGCTTGGAATGGGCGACGTGCGCGAAACCACCGACATCACCGGCCTTTCACGGCTGGTCCTGACCGCCGGTTCCGCTCCCAATGAAGTGCCGGGCGGCTTGTTCGCCCTCTCCTCCAACATGGGCAAGGCCCACGACGACAAGTTCGTCTGCATGCCCGAAGGCAAGGTCCAAGTCGGCTACCGGTTCTTCCGCAACGTCGATCTGGCCATGGGCTACAGCATGACCTACTTGAGTCGTGCCATCCGCCCGGCCGATCAGATGGACTCGAACCTGAACCCGGCCTTCATCCCGACCAGTGCCTTCTACGGCTTCCCGGTCCCGCCGTCCCGGCCGCAGCTGATTTACAACCAGACCACCTTCTGGGTGCAGGGACTGAACTTCTCAATGAGCGTCCACTACTAAACGCAGGTGGTGGCATGGAAAGCGGAGAGCCCCGGCCAAACGGTCGGGGTTTTTCGTTTAATAGCCGGTGTGCCAAACTCCCGGTGCGCCGCCATGCGAATCACCTCGACGATCATCGTTGCGTTGCTCTTACCGGCTTTGGTCCGTGCCGACGACGGCGCCGTACTGCTTCGCACCAAGTCCGCGTTTACCGCGTTCGCCATTAGCAACGATGGCAAGCTCGCGGCGGTGGCTCTTGCCGACAAGTCCATTCGTGTTATTGACCTGACAACCGGTAAGGAGCGGCGGGGTATCAAGTCGCCCGCGTTGTCGTTGGCATTCACGCCGGACGGCAAATCGCTGGCGGTCGGCAACACCGACAGAGCCCTTTACGAGATCGAATCCCCCTACATGGTCTCGGTGTGGGTTGGAGAAACGGACCAGGAGATTCGCGCGCTTGCGTTCAGCGCTAACGGCCAGTTACTGGCCATCGGCGATCCGCGTCAAGCCGCCCAGCTCTGGCACGTGCCAACCGGCCGCGATCA